>JBBQRA010000026.1:0-36886 GCA_038215275.1 Bryobacterales bacterium
AAAAAGTCCTAGCGCCCGAAATGGGCCCAGACTCCTCCGAGTCAAAAAGTAGATCGAGAGGATTTTCCGTATTGTAGCATTGCCCTTCTGGCGAAGGTCACGCCATTTGCAGGCCAAACGCCGTCAGCAGCAAGCCGCCGAGGTACAGCGCCAGCGCCAAAAAGCTCCGTCCGCGCGCGGATGCGGAGGCCGCGGCGAGCTCTTTCCATACCAACAGCCCGCACAGCGCCGCCAACACCGCGCCACCGTACTGAAAGGCCAAAGTCACGGCCGGGCCCACGCTCACTTCCGGCCCCACGCTTCCCGCCGTGAGCAGCGCCAACGCCCCCATACTCCAGACCATGCCGCCCGCCAATCCCCAGATGCGCGAGCTATACGGCTTCTTCCATAGGTGGCTTAGCGGAACCGGATCGCCCTGCACCGGCAGGTTCATAAAGTAAAGGCTGTAAAGCAGGGTGCTCAGCACGACGCCAGCCGCGAAAAATACGAGTGCGCCATAAGGGCCCAAGCCGATATCGCCCGCCCGGCTTTGCGCCAGTGCCGGAGAGTAGAGGCCTAGAAAGATGCCGCCGAACACCCCCAGCAGTGTGGCTCTTACACCGGTGTCCTTCTTCTTCCCCGTCGCGGTCTCCAGCGTCCGCGCCCGGTGAGCCAAAGCCGTCATCACCACCGCCGCCAGCATCATCACCAATCCGCCAGCCTGCACGCCGACCGAGCCAGTGGGATTCGCCACCAGCATCCAGCAGACGCTTACGATCATGCCGGTTCCGATCGCCAGCGGAAACGCCACCGCCATGCCCGCTAAACTCGTTGACCCCGCCAGCAGCATATTGCCCAGATTGAAAATCGCGCCACTTCCGGCGGCCAATGCCATCTGCCGCTTACCTGTAATCGCCAGATTGTCCTCAAAAGAAAATCCGTCCCCTAGGGCGCCCAAGGTGAACGCGGCCAAAACCGAGAACAGCAGTGTTCCAATGGCAAAGTCGAGGTAATACAGTTCAAACCGCCGTTTGCCGGCCGCTTTTTGTGTATTGGCCCAAGTGCCCCAACATAACAGGGTGATCATTAGCGTGATGATCGCGAAGGACTGAGAAGTAGGAATCATCGAGAACCGACAATGGAGAGTAACTCAATTCTGCTGGTCATGGCAATAAGTACAGTTCAACGGAGCTTTCTTTTGACGGTGGCACGTCATGCAACCGCCCATCGAAATATCCGTCTCCTTCTTCAACACTTCACTCGACGCCACCGCCCCATGGCACTCCTGACATGTTGCTCCGGACTCTATGTGCGCGCGATGCGAAAAGTATACGTAGCCGGGAATTTGATACACTCGCACCCAGGGAATTTCCCGCTTGCTGTCGAAGTAAGACTTCAGCTTCTGGATCGGTTCGGCGTCCGTCTTCACCGACTGATGACAAGTCATGCACTTGGCGGCCGCGGGAATGCCCATCGTTTCGCCCGGATCCTTATTCTCATGGCACATCGCGCATTTCAATTGCAGTTTTCCGGCATGCAGCGCATGGCTGTACGGGATCGGCTGCACCGGGGCTGGCGCCGGCACCGGACCCTGAGCGATCAGCAGTGCGCCCACCAAGAGGACGGCCAAGAGGATTAAAACTCGCATACCTATATCTTGCCCTGCTTTTTCTGCTCCATCAGGTACTCACTGGCCCTCATCGTCAGCGCCATAATGGTCAGAGTCGGATTCTGCACCCCGCCGCTCGGGAATGCGCTGCCGTCGAGGACGAACAGGTTCCGGACATCGTGCGCCTGGTTGCACCCGTTCAGCACGGATTTCTTCGGATCTGCTCCCATCCGGCACGTGCCGAGCTCATGGATCGACTCACCTGGCGGCACCATCTGCGAATGCGCCGCCAGCACTTCAAAGCCGGCTCCTTCGCACAGGGCCACGCCGGTTTCCATGGCGTCTTTCGCCATGTTGTGTTCGTTCTCCGTGTACCGCTGTTCAATGTGCGGAGCAGCAATGCCCCACTCGTCTTTCAGCGTTGGATTAATGCTGATCCGATGTTCAAACCGCGGCAAGCTCTCGCCCATGGTCGTCATGCCAAAGCCAGCGCCCTGCACGTCCGCCATCGTCTGCGCCAGATCGGCGCCCCACTGCGGAAACAGCTCCGGGGAAGGCGTCCCGCCGCTGCCGAAGTCCCACGCCCACCCCCGTAGATAATTCTTCTCGGGCTTGCCCGGCTTCAGATTCGTGAACCGCGGGACGTACCCCGCGCCGCCCATCAGATTGCGTGGACCCTTCCCGCCCCGGGCCTCGGGCACGAGCGCCGTGACGGTGTTCTTGACATAGAACTGGTCGAAGAGATACCTCCCCAGTACCCCGCTCGAGTTCGCCAAGCCCATCGGATATTGCCGGCTCCTGCTGTTCAACAGAAGCCGTGTCGATTCAAGCGTCGACGCTCCCAACAGCAGCACCTTGGCCGGCACGGTGTACTCACGCTTCGACCGCCGGTCCACATAGTGCACCGCGTTCACGAGGCCGGTCTTCGGGTCCACGCCGAGTTCGCGCACAATCGCGTTCGGCACAATCGTCAGGTTGCCCGTTGCCTGCGCCACCGGCAGGAGCAGGTTTACGGAACTGGCGAGCGTTCCCGTCGCCCGCCTCGGCTTCGTGGTCGGCACGCCCAGCTTCTTCGCGCTCGCGTTGAAGCGCTGAATGCTCAGCGAGTCCGTGGATTCATCGGCCAGCAGCTGGCCGTCCGGCAACTGCGCCCAACCCTCGTTCCGGCCCGAAACACGGATTAGCGGCTCCACCCGGTCATAGAACGGCGCGATATCGGCGAGCGAGATCGGCCAATTCTCACCCCAGCCGTCGTGGTCCTTGCCCTTGAATTCGAAGTCTGATAGCCGCCAGGAGGCCCGTCCCCAGCGCAGCGTCTTCCCGCCCAACAGCCGGATGCGCACCCAGTAGTACGGGTCGTTCTCCGGATGGGTGTACGGGTTCTTCTTCTCGTCAATCCAAAGGTTGGCGTCGAACTCGGAAGCCTGAGTGATGTGGGGGAAACGCCCCGGTTCCCCAAAGCCGCGGTAGGGCAAATCGTACACGGCCTTCATCGAACGGTGCCGGGTGAAGTCGACCATCGGCCCTGCTTCGAGCATCAAACACTTCACCCCGGCCTGGGCGAGCACATACGCGGCCATCCCGCCCGAGGCGCCGGAGCCGATAATCACGACATCGTGGTCAAAAGTTGCCATTGGGTTCGTTTCGTTACTCGATCACGTGCCAGTACGGGTTGAGCCCGGTCGCCCGCCGGCGCCCAGCTACATTGGCTTCCGCCACGGCGCGAGAATTGGTGGTCGCCCGGATGATATCGGCCTTGGCGGCGCGCAGAAACGCGGCCTGCGGATCCGCCGGCATGGCGTACGTCCACTTCGTTTTCAGCGGCGCCAGCAGAGCATCCGCTTCCACCTCCGCCAACTCGGCAAACCCTTTTTGATGCTTTGTGCGCGCCGCGCGGTCGAGTGTATCGAGGCCCCGCTGGTAGAGTACTTGCCGGCTCCGCGGAGAGTTCGCCAGCAGGAAGTCCAGGAACGCTGCCGCTTCGGCCTCTTTGGCGCCGGGCCGCCCCGAAATCGAGGGGGCAATCCGGTCCCCTAACGCAGCCAACGTCGCAAACTGGGCCGGAGTAAAGTACCGCCGTACCGGTTGCCCCGCCGCGTCTGGCGAGTCGGCTTTCAGTACCGCGCTTTCGTCGGGGGAAGGGTTGATCTGCTGCGCGGGCAAGAGCGCAGGAGTGGCGGCAATGGTTTGCAGCAGACGCCGTCGATTCATATACCAGACACGGTATCGTTCCGGGCCGCTCTCCCGCAACCCAACTCCTATTTCTGCGGGAATTCCCGCTTGGTCCCCTTGGGCAGGTTCAGTCCCATCTCCGTATCTTTAACAGCCGGGTTCACCTTCACGCCGGTGTAAGCCGATAGAAAGAAGTCGCCGCTTGGTTGGAAAAACTTCTGCTGAATCGGGTTGCCGTCGTTCAACGGAATCCACATCTCGACCCGTTTCAAATGCTCCCGCACACTTGCCGATTTCGGCACGAGTTCAATCTTGGTCGTCGCCTTGCCGTCCAAGGTTTCTGGCCCCAACACCTTCATGTCGTAACTCTTCAGGAGTTCTCGCGTGGGCGTGCCAAACCCTAATAATAGAAACTGGTCCACTAGGCTCCGGTATTTGCCCAGATCGAACTCCTGCACCGTTTGAATATTCGGCAGATACATCTCGTACTTGTTCCGGCTTAGCGCAATCGACTTCACGTTCGGCTTGGTGATCTCCATACGGACTCGCAGGTCGCCCGCCTTCACTTTTTTCAACGTGAAGGTGCCCTCCTCCGTCTGAGTGTCGCGGATCACCGCGGTATAGGTGACCTTTCGGACGTCGGCCGTCAGCGCTTGGAAAGCGTTGGCTGCGGCGTCCATGCGGGCGCGGACCTGATCGAGGGATTCAGCGGCGCTTAGGCTAGCCGCGGCCAGGCAAAGCAGA
Source organism: Bryobacterales bacterium (assembly GCA_038215275.1). Classification (GTDB taxonomy): domain Bacteria; phylum Acidobacteriota; class Terriglobia; order Bryobacterales; family Bryobacteraceae. The sequence goes on from JBBQRA010000026.1 coordinate 4,505, forward strand.
ATGAGGGGTCGCATGTCACTTGGTTTGATGGATCTGCCGCCGCCAACGTTTCCTACTTGCGAAAACGCGTGTAGGCGGCAAAGCCGATGACCTCTTTCTCGGAGTTGTACAAGGGTTCGACCCGCTGCACGTCCAGCTTCTTACCGTCTTTATTCTTCAGCAGTTCGCCCGCCTTCGCAAGTCGTCCGGCCTCGTCGAGATCCGCCAGCAGTTGCCGTTCCACGTAGAACACTTCGTCGGCGCCGGCGATGGGCAGCATCACGATCGATGAGGCCCGCGGCTGATCTTTGAAGAACTCCCGCGGCGTAAAGAAAATGAAGATCACAATCAGCAGCACGACGACATCGTACTGCCAGGAGGCGCGCGGGTAGTCCCACAAAATAAAACGTTGGAATGCCGAGGCCATAGTGGACTAGTTTACCGAACCGTGGCGCCCAGCGTCCCGACGCCTTCAATTCGCGCCCGCACCGTATCGCCCGATTTAATCCGCGCTCCCTTCGGGCACCCGGTGGAAATGATGTCGCCCGGATACAACGTCATCGCTTGACTATGGAACCGCACGAGCTCAAGCGGCCGGTGCTTCATGTTCCGGACAAAGTCTCGCGACCACACCGCGCCGTTGTGCTCGGTAATCACTTCGAGCTCATCCACGTCCGCAATCTCGTCCTTGGTTACGATCACGGGACCGAACGAGAAAAACGTGTCCATCGATTTCGCTCGCGTCAGATAGCGCGGATTTTTAACGAGCACGTCGAGCGCCGTCAAGTCCAGCGTCGTCGTGTAGCCGAAGATCGCGTCGAGCGCTCCGTCGTGCGATCCCAGGCCCTTCACCGTTTTGCCCATCACCACCGCCAACTCGCCCTCGGCATCGACATCCTTCGACACCGCGGGTGGTGGCAGCACGATTTCACCTTCCGGCGGAAACAGGCACGAGGCGGGCTTCATAAAGCTGCCCGGCTCCTCCGGCTGAACGGCGTTGATGTCGAGCGCGTGCGAGTGATAGTTCAGGCCGATGCACCAGATCTTCGGCGGCACGTCGTAAGGAAGCACCGGCGTCACCTCCGCCAGCGGAATGGCCGTTCCGCTGGCCGGGGGCAAGCTGCCGGACTGAATCAAGCCCAGCAAATCGGCGCTGGGGAAGGGAACCACACCCTCGGCGGTGAGAGCCCCGGCATGGAGCTGTCCCTGGTAGAGAAAACGAAGAACTTTCATAGTTGTTGTGCGATATCGACTAGATCGGCAAACAGCCCATAGGCCGTCTGCTCCACTCCCGGCGAGACGGACACAATTCCTTGCGTCCCCATCAGGTCCGTGTGCAGCAATAATACATTCGATGTGCCGTCGACGTTGGCGAGCAAGTCGTCCTCGGGTAAGCGTTCCGGCCGCGTCGTCAAGGTCAACGACCCGTCGGCTTCCCGCTTCGCCCGGCTCACCAGAGTGATCACGAAGCCCGCGGCCGCCGCCGCCTGGATCTCTTCCGGCGTAATCGCGCCGATTCCTGTCCGGTTCACCATTTGCGGCGACACATTGGCGTCCATCAGCACGTTGGCTAGAGCCGCCGTCTTCGCCGCGGCATCCCATCCGTCAATGTCGTAGGACGGGTCGGCCTCGGCGATTCCCATCTCCTGCGCTAACCGGATGCCATCCTCGAGCGACCGCCCCTGCGCCATCTCCGCGAGCACTACCTTCGTCGTCGAGTTTAAGACGCCGCTGATGCCCTGAATCGTCACGCCGGGCAGATTGTTCCGCACCAGGTTAAACACCGGCGAGCCGTCCATCACGGTCGACTCGAATCGAAACAGAATGTGGTGTGCCGCTGCCTCCGCGCGCAGAGAAGCGTACGCATGGGCGATTGGGCCTTTGTTCGCTGTAATCACGGGGAGCCCTCGGGCAAACGCCGCGCGAATGTGGCTGATCGCCGGCTCCCCGTCCACCGGGTTGAGCGAGGTGATTTCTATGACCACCTCCGGCTGGGCAGTATCCAAAAATTCAGGCACCGTCGCTGGCGGCCCCCAATCCGGTTCAATCGGCAATCCCTTCGGATCATACGCCGTGTGCTTCCGCGTCTGGATCGCCGTGATCCGAAACGGAAAGCGTTTGCGCTGGCTTTGGAGAAGCCGCGCAAACGCCTTGCCGACGCTGCCGTAGCCGATCAGCGCGATGCGCAAGCGCACTCCTTAGAACGTAACGGTAGCCAGAAATGCATTTAGCTCCGATTCTAACGCAGCCTTTTTCTGTTGGTCCGCCTGCGCCTGGTCCCGCAGTTCTACAATCTTCGTCTCCCGCGCCGCGAGGTCCCGCGCGTACCGCTGCACCTGCTGCTCCTGTCCGCTCACCGAGTTCAAAGACCGGATGTTCTCACGCAGCCGCTCCTGATCTTTCACTATGCCAGCCGACTGCGTCTGATTCGCTCGCAGCGTCTGGTCTACGGTCGCAATCTGCGCTTTCATCGCCTGAATTTTTTCGAGCGCCTGCTTGCCCGCCGGAGAGAGCGAAGCGTTGCGGAGGAAGATGTCGATCTGGTCGGGAGAGGTGGAAGAGATCACGTAGGACTGATCGTAAATGTACTCTTCCTTCACGACGAAGGTCTGCTCGGCGTTCGGCTTCAACTCCAGCGAGAAGCGGTAGTCGGTCGCCGTTTTTTCCGTAGGGGTTAGGCCGATCAGCTTGTAACCGGTTCGCAGCGGATGCTCAATGATCAGCGTCTTCGCCCGCGGGTCAACGTTCTTAATCGTGTACGTCTTCGTCTCTTCGGTGCTGGCCTTGGCGAAGATGACCCCGCGGTTGGCTCTGATCTCCCTCACTTGCCGCTGTTCGCTACCAAACTTGGTAGTGATCCGTGTGCCCAAGTCGATGCCGTAGGAAATCAGCCGCTTATCGCCAGCCTTCACGGTTTCGACGAGCGCTTCGCCGGCATAGGCTCCGTTGTCGAAGACCGTGATGGGGCCGCCATCGAGGGTCTTGCCCGTGTTGTTGGTGATCTCGGAGGCCGTCCGGGGATTCGCCTGCGTCTCGTCGGTGTAGATGAGCAGCTTCCGGGCCTCTACTTTCTGCTGCAAAAACGGCAGCATCGCCGATTCGTTCTTCTTCACCGTCACTGGGGTCGAGAAGGCATATTCAAACAGCTCGCCCAACTCCCGTCCCGCCGTATTCACGACGATGTTGCTCTGCGCCGGCGCCATGTCCGCCAACGCCTCCGCCGCCATCTCCCGACGCATCATGGAGTTCTTTGCCATCTGCGCCGGAGCGGGTGCCGCGGGCGGTGCGCCCGCCATCATCCCTCCCATGGCCGCCCGGTACAACTCGGGTGCTGCCGCCCGCTCCTCGGCCAACTCGGCAAACGGCCGGTCAATGAATTTCGGTTCGTACAATCGGCTCTGGAAGCTCACCGGCTTGCCCGAAACCAGGGAGAGCGCAATCCCCGTCCAGTCGCTGTCGGTTGTGTTGTCGACGATCGCCCAGCCCTCCAGCATCGGCGCCGTCCCCAGTATCAGCCGGTAGCTCGACTTCCAGATCGGAGTCGGAAGCAGATAACTGGCGCGAATTTGCCGCGGCCGCGCCGATTCTCCATCGATGTAAACCGCCCGCTGCTCCTGCGTCCGCAGTCCCGCCATCGACTGCAGATACTCCCGCAGTTTCAGCTGCAGGAGCGGATCCGTCAGTCGCACGGTGTTCGCGCTCGCCAGGTCCAGCGTCCGCAGGTCCCCTGCGTCTGTCAGCAGTACCAGCAACTCCTGCTGCGATTTCTGCTCGGTCGACGGCACGACTCGCCCGCTGAGAATCGCTCCGGAAACCTTCCCGGAGACGAGTTCCACGTCCACTTTGGCTCCTCGCAACCCATCTAGAAACTTCGCCATCGCTACTTCGTTCTCAACGTTCAAGGAACTGCGCGCGGGCTTCGCCGAGTCGTACCGGACGCCAGTCACCCTTCCGCCTCCCTGTTCGTCGAGCACAAGCGATTTCAGGACATCGTTCATTTCATTCGGTTTAAACTCTAACCGAGCGGTCTCCCCGCTCGGCACCTCCCCTGCGCGCTCAAAATAGCCGACTCCGTGTTTGTAGAGAACCACGCGCTTAACGGGTAGTTCCGCGGCGACCAAGGACGTCGCGGCGAGTATAGCCGGGACTAGACGATTTTTCATGAGATCTCCTTTCACTGGGGGATGCCGCCGGGATGTCGATCCTTTCACCGAAAGTTTCCGTTTCGCCATGGTGGGGACTCGTTAAGATGATGACGCGTTTCGAAAATTTAGGAAAGGAGTGCCGGTGCGGCTGAGCCTTTCGTAGTACTTTCTTGCTAACTTAGAGGAGTTGTTCAGCGGTAAGGGAAAGGTTTGAGTTCGAGCTAAAGGACTCGCTTGAGTCTGTCGATAACTCTCTAGGGAGCGCAAGTGTTTAAAGTTTTTGCTCGAGTTTGCATCGCGTCGATGATGGTGGCGACCCTGATGGCCCAGGCCACCGGGCAGAGTTCCGACTCGGGCTCTTCATCCTCTTACGACGGCCCGAACGTAATGGGCCGGGGTGAGCTTCGGATCGGCCTTTCTGGCGCCGAGTCCGTTCCGATTCGAGTCTCGTTCAACGTCAGTGGCACATACGACACCTTGCTCGGCGCCTTCCGTACCGATGGCGACGGCAATCTGGCTTCTGGCGCTGGCTCCTACGGCGTTCAGGGTGGTTTCGCCGTCTCGGGCCAGAAGAAGTTCCGACGCGCGGTTCTTGGACTCTCCTACTCTGGAGACTACAACTATTTCACCTCGGTTCAAGGCTTCAACGGATTCAACCAGGCTCTCAATTTGGGTTACACCCGCCGCCTCTCCCGCAACCTCGAGATGAGCTGGGTCAACACGGCCAGCATGACTAATCGGCTGCTGGGCAATCCGCTGAACCAGCAGAGCCTGGGTGCGGACGTGGTCGCGGCCCCAGTGAACGAGATTTTTGATAACCGAATCTATTTTGCGCAATCGCAGCTGCTTTTAAACTACCGGCTGAATTCGCGCTGGCAGTTGCAGGGTGGCGGCACTGGCGGGACGGTCCGGCGCAATGCAACCTCTCTCGCTGACGTCAATATCTACGGTGGCAACGCGGCTCTCATTTATCGCTTGGATCGCAATACGACCGTAGGTTTCGGCTACAATTTCTCTCATTTCAACTTTGGACGGTTCTTTGGCGAATCGAACCTGCACGGGGTTTCCGTCAATGTAGGCCGGAAGATTGGGCGCGATTGGCAGATTACGGCCTCGGTCACTGGACAAGCCGTCCGCATCATAGGGATACGTCGAGTCATCCTCGATCCCGTCATCGCCGCTCTCCTCGGTGGCACCACCGGTTTCGAGGCCTTCGATTCGAGCAAAAACATTTCCGGATACAACTTCGCCGTCGAACGTCGTTTCCGGCGCAGCCTCTTCTCCGTTCGGGCCGATCGCAGTGTCGTTCCCGGAAATGGACTCCTGCTCACCTCTGTTATCAACAGTCAGTTGGTCGGATTCTCTACTAGCGCCTCCCGCAACTGGAGTGTAAACGCCGGCGCCAGCCGCATGAATATGGGCGAAGTCGTTGGGTCGACTCTCGGTGCTTTTAATGTCTGGCAAGCGCAAGCCGGGATCAATCGGACCCTGACTACTGAGATCGGCCTTTTTTCGAGCGTTGAATACCGCAGCTTTGGTTTAGGCCGCTCGACGCTGGACCGGCGCGGAACCCGCTACATCCTCGGGCTCACGTACTCCCCAACTTCGCTCCCGTTCGGCCGGTAGTTTGCTCTCGGCCGGTATGAGTGATCCCAGCATCCCTAGCCGCGTATTGGTGATCGATGACGACCCAATGCTCGGCCGGTTGCTCCTCCGCTACATCACCCGCGCAGGCTTCCCCGCCGATTCCGCAGCCTCAGTCGCCGAGGCCCGCGCCGCTTTCGTGCCCGGCTTCCACACTCACGCCTTGGTCGATCTCACTCTCCCAGACGGTTCTGGCGCCGATTGGCTTGCCGATGCCCTCGCGCAGGACCCCGGCCTGATCGGGGTCCTCTCCAGCGGCTATCCCGTCACCGCCGAACTCATCCCCGCCCACCTCCGTTCCCGCGTCGCCGTGCTGCAGAAACCGTTCTCCCCGCCCGATCTATTGCAGGCCCTCGGCCTCCGCCAATCTCGCTAACCGTCTTCTTCCGTCACGCTGCTCTGTACGCCGGTATTCACCACCAACCGGAACAGATCCGGCCGCCCGTAGTGTCCCACGACGTCCAAATCAAACTGCGCCTCCCGAATCTTCCCCATCGCCAGATCCGCCACCAGCAAGCCCTCCCCGTCCCGCTTCGGCCCCGCCAACACCTGCCCCAGCGGATCAATAATCACACTACCTCCGGTTATCGCCGCCCAATCCCCCGGCGGCTGCCACTGGCAAGCACTCAGCACAAAGCATCGTCCCTCCATGGCGATATGCCGCATCGTCGGCAGCCAAGTCTCTCTATCGTCCACAGTTGGCGCGCAATACAGTTCAACCCCCTGCCCATACAACGCTAGCCGCAACTGCGGCATATAGTTCTCCCAGCAAATTGCCGCTCCCACCCGGCCCAACGGCGTTTCCACCACCCCCAGCGTGCTACCGTCCCCAAACCCCCAAATCAGCCGTTCCATCGCCGTGGGCATTACCTTCCGATGCTTCCCCGCCACCGTCCCGTCCGGCGCCAGATAGTACACCGTGCAGTACAAAGTCCCCCCGTCTCGCTCAATCGCTCCCACCACCATCCAAAGCCCATGCGCCGCCGCCACCGCCGCTAACCCCTCGGCATCGCCAATCGCCCCCTCGGCGTACCGTGCAAACTGCCGTCGCCCTTCCTCCGTCCGCCGCCCCACCGTCACCCCGAAATCCATTCCCTTCGGGTATCCCCCGATAAACGCCTCCGGAAACACCACCAACTCCGCCCCCGCCGCTGCCGCCTCCCCGGCCCAACGGTCCAGCCGCGCTGAACTCGCCGCCGTGTCCCAAGGCACCGATCCCGCCTGCACCACGGCCACCCGCACGACTGATTTCTTTTCCTGATCCATGCGCTTAAAGATACACTAAAGGCTTGAAAAGGCCGCTAAAAACGTTGGAACGGGTGATTTCGAAGGCGGGCCTGGGCTCCCGCACCGAGGCCCGCAGTTGGATCGGCGCCGGCCGCGTCTCCGTCAACCGCCGGGTCGTTCAGGATCCCGACCACTGGATCGACATGGAGCGCGACAAGGTCCTCTTCGACGGCAAGCCACTCGTCAAGAAAGAGCACATCTACCTGATGCTCTATAAGCCCAAAGGCTACCTCACCACCTACAAAGACCCGGAAAACCGGCCCACCGTCTACGACCTCCTCCGCGACGTCGGAACATTCGTCGTCCCCGTCGGCCGCCTCGATCTCGATACCAGTGGCCTCCTCCTGCTCACGAACGACACCCAGTTCGCCGAGCGCATCATGAACCCCGATTTTCACGTCGCCAAACGCTACCTTGTCAAGGTTAACCGTCTCCTCTCCGATGACGAACTGGAGCGTCTCCGCGACGGTCTCGAACTCGACGACGGCCCTACCCGCCCCGCCACCGTCAAGCGCGTTCGCGACAGCGAAAAGTACACCCACTTTGAAATCACCATCACCGAAGGCCGCAACCGTCAAGTCCGCCGCATGGTCGAAGCCCTCAGCGCCATGGTCCTGAAGCTCGTCCGCGTCGCGATAGGACCCCTCGGCATCGGCGGCCTCGAAGTCGGCAAGTGGCGCTACCTCGAACCCGAAGAGTGCGCGCGACTCGGTCCTCAGCGTACCTTCGCCCGCAGAGCCTCTACCCGCTTAACGTAGCTCGATTCAAAGCTCCGCCGGGGCACGGACAACTTCTTTCGCAGCTCGGGTTCCCGCAGTAACTTCTTGCCGCTGCCAGGCAGTCCCTCCGCCGCCCGTTCGAAACTGCGGGCGTGCGCGTTCTGCCATCCCGCCAACGCCCGGAAGTATCCCAGCTGGTTGTCGATCTTCTTGCAGCCCCGCAGCAGGGCGTCCAGGATCTCCGCCCTGTCCGCATCGTTCAGCAGGGGGCTCCCACCGATCACGGCGCCCCAGTCGTCGAGAAACGGGCCCAATGGCAGCAGCAAGTCCTGCGACTGCCGCAGCGCCTTCACCGGCCGCAGTGGATAGTGGCGATGGCCCTCCGCACTCAAGCAATCTTTGTACAGGTTCGAGATGTGCTGGAAAATCCCTCCAAACGGCGTCTTGTTCTCGTGCGCCAGCCGGTTGAAACGCTCCTTCTGCACCGAATGCTTCGCCGCCCCCTCCCAGTACCCGATCCCCTGGTCCAAGTCCCCCACATTGTGGGTGATCGAAACCGCCAGCAGCAGAGTGTCGATCTCCCGTCCCGGCGTCCGCAGCGCCTTCCGGAACGCCTCCGCCTCCCGCTCCAGTTCGGCCTCAATTTGCTCGGTGAACGGCTCTTCCATCCCCAGTTGCAGATATCGCCCCAACCCGCCGCTCGCTACTGAAAACCATTCGCCGTTGTGTCCCGACACCGGCCCCAACTCTGCGTCCATGGTCACGCGCGTCGAAATTCCCTCCACCCCCCAATCCCGCATTTGCAGCGCAAACGCCGCCATCCGCCCCAATTCTTCCGCGTCCCGCGTCTCATTCCACAACACGCCTCGAATCTTGCTGTCCACGTCGGTCGGCACGAACGTCGCCACCGTTGCCTGATGCGCCGAGCAGCATAGCGCGAAGTAATCTTCGAGCGTCTCCACCGCTTTCGCCGAGGCCAGCACCCGGAGATACCCCGCCGGCGTGCCGCCCATTCCAATCAGCGGTCCTTCCTCTGGCGCGCCCCGTTTCAAAAACGGAGCGGTATTCTGCACTTGTTCAAGAATAGTGAGCGGATGAATAAATTTCGACCATATAGGTTCTGCCATTCGAACCTCTAGTGTAAAGTACCCGCATGTGGCGCCCCCCTCAGCGCCAAGCACCGGCCCAACCGCCCTTGTGGATCCAGCACGGCGGCGCAGACCCCATAGAACAGCCGGCGTACCCCGTCGAATTCACCATCTTCCACAGGGCGGGCCACGGCAGCCGCCTTTCAACCGGAGAACTTTGCGAACGTATTCGAGTTATTCGAGGAAAACGCTCCGTTAGCGGAACAGTCGCCGTTCCCGCCGCAAGAACGCCGGCGTATCCACGTCGTCAAACGGATCGACGGGCTGCTGCGGATCAGCCGCCGTTTCTCCAGGCGCCGGCTCCACCCACTCCGCGCCTGGCGTCTCGCCTTCCAATTCCTTCGTCACCACCGGCTCGCTGATCGGCGGAGGCGGCGAGGGCAACTCCACAAACGGCATCGCCATTCCAGGCGGCGGCGCGTTCGCTGCTCCCGCTGCCACATGCCGCCGCTGGATCTGGGGCAGCGTCTGCCGCTCGAATCCTGTCGCGATCACCGTCAGCTTCACGGTTTCGTCCATCGAATCATCCACCACCACGCCGAAGCTGATCTGCACATCTTCGTTCTGCGTGGCTTCGCGCACCAGCGTGCACGCCTCGCTCACTTCGAGCAGACCCAGCTCGCTCGAGCCCGTGATGTTGATCAGGATGCCCTTGGCGCCTTCGACACCGCCCTCTTCGAGCAGCGGCGAGTTAATCGCCTGCTCGGCCGCCGTAATCGCCGCATTCTCACCGGTCGCCGTCGCCGTGCCCATCATCGCGTAGCCCATCCCGGACATGATCGCCCGGATGTCCGAGAAGTCCCGGTTAATGACGCCCGGCGTCGTGATGATATCCGCGATCCCCTGCACGGCCTGCCGCAGTACGTCGTCGGCCATCTGCAGCGCCTGCTGAAAACTTGTGCCTTTGCCCGCCAGCTTCAACAGCTTGTCGTTGGGAATCGAAATCACGGTGTCGACCACGCCCGCAATCTCCGCCAACCCCTGCTCGGCCTGCTTCATCCGCCGCGGCCCTTCAAAGCTGAACGGCTTCGTCACCACGGCCACCGTCAACGCGCCCAGTTCCCGCGCCAACGAGGCCACAATCGGAGTAGCCCCCGTACCCGTCCCGCCGCCCAAACCTGAAGTGATAAACACCATATCGGCGTCTTCCAGGATTTCTATAATCCGGTTCGTATCTTCCATGGCGGCCTGCCGCCCAATCTCGGGATTCGCTCCCGCCCCCAACCCGTTCGTGATCTTAGTCCCAATCGGCACCTTGTTCGGCACCGGCGACGCTTGCAGCGCCTGCATGTCCGTGTTCAGAACGTAAAATTCCACGCCCTGCAATCCCGCGTTCATCATGCGCGCCACGGCATTGCAGCCACCGCCGCCAATGCCGATCACTTTGATCCGGGTGCCCAGATCGGTCTCTTCTTGAATCTGAAATTTAAGCTCTGCCATGGCGAATCCTTCCGCGCTTAGCGCATCAATAAGTTAAGAAAAGGGGGTGGCGGCTTCCGGCCGCCGCGATCCTGCTTCAATCGGCCCGAGTACATCGCCAGCCCCGCGGCCGTCGTCCAACTTGGGTTGTTCAATCGGCTCGGCCAGTCCAGTATGCCCACCGGCAATCCATTCCGCGCCGGGCAATTCAGCACTTGCTCCGCAACGTCGCACATCCCGTTCAGACGCGCCCCGCCCCCGCATAGCACGATCCCTTCGAGCAGCTTGCGATCCATGCCTGCCTCAATCACTTTCCGCTGCACATATTCAAAAAGAAATTGCGCCCGTGCCTCCAGCATATCGTTCAATTCGCGGCGCGGCGCCTCCCGCGACGGCCGCCCATCTGCCGACGGCACTTCAATAAACGTGTTGTCCGCCGTCAACCCCAGAATCGCGCAGCCATATTCAATCTTCAGCCTCTCGGAGTCCTCGTGCGTCACATGGAACCCCGCACTGACGTCCCGCGTGAAGTGGTCGGCCGAAACGCGAATACTTGCCGCCTGCACCATCGCCTCGCCGTCATAAATCGCGATGTCGGTCGAATGCAGCCCGATGTCCGCCACGGCCACGCCTTTCTCCCGCTCCTCCGGCAGCACGCTCGCATACGCTGCCGCCATCGCCTCGAAGACAGTCTCCTCCACCGCCAGGTGAGCATGGTGGATGGCGCTAACCAGCGCCTGATGGTCAATCGCGGACGTCGTCACCACATGCACGTTGGCCTCAAGCCGCGAGCCCCGGTACTCCCGCGGATTCAGAATCCCCGTCCGCCCGTCCAGCGTAAAGTCCTGCGGCAACACCTGCAGCAGAATCCGGTCGTCTTCCAAGCGCACACGGCAGGCCAGCTCCACCGCGTACCGCATATCGGACTCGTCGATCTGGCGCGGGCGACCCAACTCATAGACGCCTCGCGCATTCGCACCCTTGACGGCATCTCCGCCCAACCCCACCACGGCGGCATCAAACGAGATCTGCGCCTGCCGTTCGGCCTCCCGCGCCGCCAGCTTTACGGACTCGGATAGCTGCGCCCGGTCCGCAATTCGCCCCTTGGCCCAGCCCTTCGCCTCCGCCTCCCCTGAGCCCAGAAAGCGGATTTTTCCATCTTCGACCACGCATACCACGCAACGCGTCAAGGAACTTCCGGCGTCCAACCCCACCGCCAGCTTTACACGGCTACCAGCCATGAGCGATCCCTCCGTGCAGCGCCAATCCCGCCGCCACCGCCCAACTCGGCGCCGAAAGCTCCAGCGGCCAATCCGCCACCCCCACCACCTGCCCCAACCGCACCGGACACTGTAGTAACTCCTCGGCGTAGTCGCACAACCCGGGCAGGCAGGCGCCCCCACCCGTTAGGATCAATCCCCCAGGCGGCGGCAATTGGCCCGCCAACTCCTCAATCCGGAATTCCAGCATGTGTAGATACTGTCCCGCCCGCGCCTCCAGAATCTCCTGCAACGGCGTGGATTTTTCCTCTATCGACGGCCGCGCGATGCTCCCCACGGTCACCTTCCGGTGCTCGGCTTCGGCAAACGGCAGGTCAAATAAGGTGGCAATATCCTCGGTGAACTCGCGAGCCCCCATCGGCAGGCTCACGGTGCGAACGCCTGCGGTCAGGTCGCTGTAGGCCAATTCCGTCGATTCGACGCCTATCGCCGCCGCGCTGATCCCGCCTTGCCGCATCAGATCCGAGGTCGTCGCCAACAGTGCCGCTTCGGCTTCCACCACATAGTCCGCCACCCGCAACCCGCTCCGTTCGAGCGCCGCGTTCAACGCTTCCATCTGGTTAAAAGAGTCGGCATACCCCGCCGTAACGATCTCAATCTCTGCCCCGGCTCGGATCCCCGCGGCCATCGCCGCTGCCGACACCGAGCCCGCGACTGCCTCGACATTCCGGATCCTGCCCTGCTCCCAGCCTTGGGACGGCACGATGCTCGCGCTCCGCAACCGCGGCCGTCCGTTCACCCATTCAATCAAGACACATCGGGTGTGGGCCGTGCCTGCGTCGAGTCCCGCGCGGATCAATGGCGCGCTAGGCTCCACTGGGAACCTCAGGCGACGCAATCCGCTCCGCCTTCCCACCGCCCTGGGGCACCGAGAGAATATTCCCCTCAATCCGTAAGTCAAACACGTTCGATTCCGGCGCGCGCTTCTGAATCTCGGGGTAGCTCAGCCGGAATTTCTCCAGGCGCCGCCGGAACTGCCGGTCCCCAATGTAAAGCATTACCACGCGACCGTTCTCGTCCTGCATCACCTTTAGGTTACTCGGATCCGTCGCATCCACTTCGGAAATCTTCTCCGCCAGCGGCCCGGCGTCCTGCAGCAATTTCACAAACCGGTGTACCCGAACCTTCCGCTCGGCCTCGTCCTGTTGCACGTCCACGCCTCTCAGCACGGGCAGTTGAAATTCGCCTGGCTGCTGCAACCGAAGAATATTTCCGTCTGTATCGATAAGCGCCGGCTCCTTCGTCTGCTCCGGGCCAGGAATCTGAACCCACGCAACCGGCTCCCGCTCTTTCACTTCCACGCGAATCTGGTTCGGCCAAACCCGCGTCACCGACGCTTCGGCAATCCACGGATTCCCCAACAATTGCAGACGCCGCTCCCGGATCGGCAGCATATAGAGACTGCGCCCGTAGTCGGACCGGAACACCGCCGCCACCTGCGCCCGCGCCGCGTTCTTCAGACCGCGGATCTCGAGCGCGGGGCTATCCTCGCCCAAGTCCGGCGGCGCCGCCACCAGAAACTGCGAATCCCGCAGCAGATACCGTTGCAGTTCCTGCCAGCCAAACAGCAGCCCCACGACGGCCGCGGAAAACACAGTCGCCCAGATCAGCCCGCTCCACACCGTGCGAAATCGCGCCTGCCGTGCCGCATCCTTCGGGGGCACCCGGTCAGCGGCGGAACTGTTCTGCTTACGTGCCATACCCGGACTCCCCTTACCGCAGCCGCGCCAGGATCTTGTCCCCGGCCTGCCATACGCTTCCCGCGCCCAACGTCACAATCACATCGCCTGGCTGCACCGCCGCCAATGCCGCGTCCATCGCGGACTCCATCGATCCGCAGTACTGCGCGCCCCTATGGCCAAAATCCTGTAACCGCCCCGCCAACGCCTCCGACGTCACGCCGGCAATCGGCTGCTCAGAAGCGGCATAGATGTCCATCAGATACACGGCATCGGCCTGATGAAAGCTCCGCGCAAACTCGTCCATCAAATGCTGGGTCCGCGTATACCGATGGGGCTGGAAAATCACATGGATACGCCCAAACTGGCACAAACGCGCCGCTGCCAACGTCGCCCGCACCTCCGTCGGATGGTGCCCGTAGTCATCGATCACCGTCACGCCGCCCGCCACGCCTCGCAGTTGAAACCGCCGGTCCACGCCCGAGTATTCGAGCAATCCCCGCGCAATCACATCGTGCGGAACGTCTAATTCCCGCGCCAGCGCCACCGCCGCCGTCGCGTTCAGAACGTTGTGAACGCCCGGCACCCGGATCTGAAACGAACCCAACTCTTCGCCCCGCAGCCGCAGCTTCCACTTCGAAGTGAAGTGTCCGCACTCGACGTCCAGAATCTGTAGATCTGCCTGCGCACTGACGCCGTAAGTGATCGTCCGCCGCTTCACGTCCGGCAGAATCTGCTGCACGTTCTCATCGTCCAGGCAAAGCACTGCGGCCCCGTAGAACGGCACTTTGTTCACGAAATCGCAAAAAGCCGCGCGGATCTCTTCAATCGAATGGTAGTGGTCCAGATGCTCCCGGTCGATGTTCGTCACCACGGCCAGAATCGGCGCCAGCTTTAGAAACGAGCCGTCGCTCTCATCGCTCTCCACCACCAGAAAATCGCTCTGCCCCAGTCGCGCGTTGTCCCCGCCCAGCGTCCCCACTTTCCCGCCTACCACCACCGTCGGGTCCAGCCCCGCGTGCGCCAGAATTGCGGCTGTCATTGACGTCGTCGAAGTCTTGCCGTGGCTCCCCGCAATCGCGATGCCGTATTTCAGCCGCATCAGCTCCGCCAGCAACTCCCCGCGAGGAATCACCGGAATCCCCAAGCGCCGCGCCTCCACCAGTTCCGGGTTGTCCGGCCGCACCGCGGAGGTGACCACCAGCGCCTTCGCCCCGGCCACGTTCGCCGCTTCATGGCCTTCGAAGACTGTCATTCCCATCTTTGCGAGCCGGTCCGTGGTTGCTGAGAACTTCTGGTCCGATCCCGAGATCGTATAGCCCAGGTTATGCAGCACCATGGCGATGCCGCTCATGCCGATCCCGCCAATTCCCGTGAAATGAAGATGTTGTGGCTTAAAAAACATTCGAGCTTTCTATTGTTTCAATACTCCGGCGCATTCCTCAAGCAGGTCTGCCGCCCGTTCCGCCGCGCCCGGCCGGGCGAACCCGCTCACCGCAGCCGCCATACTCTCCAATACCCCCGGCTCCAGCAGCGCGGTAATCTCTGCCCGCAGCCGCTCCGGTGTGCATTCGGCGTCGCGCACCATCCGTGCCGCCCCCTTCCGCTCCAGCGCCTGTGCGTTCTTCGCTTGATGGTCGTCCGCCGCGAAAGGGTACGGAACTAAGATCGCCGGCTTCCCCGCCGCCGCTAGTTCCGCCACCGCTCCGGCGCCCGCCCGGCAGATCACCAGATCCGCCGCCGCGAACGCCCCGGGCATATCGTTGATGAATGGCGTCACACTGACGCCCGGAATGTCTTCGGCCTCCGCTCCGGCCTGCAGCACCACTCGTACCGGCTGTCCGGCCAGCCAAGGAGCGAGGCCCTTAATCGCTTCGTTCAATCGCCGTGCGCCGCGGCTCCCGCCCGTCACCAGAATCTCCAGCCTTTCGCCCCGCGCCTTCGGCGGCAGCACAAAAAACTCCCTTCGCACCGGCAGCCCCGTCAACTCCGCGTTGCCCACCGGAAAGTACTGCACGGCCTCTTCGAAGCTCACGAGCGAGCGCCGCGAAAATCGCGCCATGTACCGGTTCGTAAGGCCCGGCATCGCGTTTGGCTCCATCAGCAGCAGCGGCAACCGCCGCAGCGCGGTCGCCACGGCCACAGGCCCCGCCGCGTATCCACCCATGCTGAACACTCCCGCCACGCCTAGCCGCCGCGTCAGCGCCAGGCACCGGGCCACGCTCACCGGCAGTTGCAGCAGCGTCCTCAACTGCCGCATCCGTCCCTGCCCCTGCAGACTCCCGATCTCGATTAACTCCAGCGGAAACCCCGCCGCCGGCACCAGCTTCGTTTCGAGACCCCGCGCCGTCCCCACAAACACAGGCTCGTGCCCGCGCGCCTGCAACTCCCGCGCCACCGCGATGCCGGGAATCACATGTCCGCCTGTGCCGCCGCCTGCCATCAGGAACACCATTCAGTTCGATCGCTCGCTCACGCTCAGCAGCATCCCTACGGAGAGTAGCGTCGCCAGCAGCGAACTGCCGCCGTAGCTAATCATCGGCAGCGGAATGCCCTTGGTTGGGCCCAGGCCCGTCACCACCGAAAGATTGAACAGCGCTTGAAACACGATCATCGTCGTGACGCCAAGTGCTATATATCGCCCGAAGTCGTCCGGCGCCACCAGGAACGTGCGATACCCGCGCCACAGCACCACGAAAAATCCCAACAGCACCGCCGTTGAACCCAACAGCCCGAACTCCTCGCCAATCACAGCGAAGATGAAGTCCGTATGCGGCTCTGGCACATAGAACAGCTTCTGTTTGCCGTCCATCAACCCCAGTCCGAACACTCCGCCAGACCCGATTGCGATCTTCGCCTGCCGCGCCTGATACGCCGGATCCGCCGGCGCCCCGGAGCTCCTGACGTAAGTCAGAATCCACCCGTTCGGATCCACCTTGTTCAAAACTACATGGTTCGGATCCAGCATCACAATCACTCGTCCCACTCGGTATGGCTTCGCCGCAATGCCCGCCACCAGGAGCAGCGCCGCCACCGGAATCGCCCGCACCATGTACTTCCGGTCCAGTCCCGCCACGAAGAACGTCAGCACCGTGGCTGCGACCAGCACCACGGCCGTCCCCAGGTCTGCCACCGAAACAAGAAAGGCGACAAATCCCAGCACCAGCCCGCAGCCCGCCAAGGTGAACCGCGCGTTGTTCACCGCCCGGATGCGCCGCGAGAGGAAGAACGCCAGAAACAGCACCAGCGCCGGCTTGGCGAACTCGCTTGGCTGCAATCGGCCAATGCCAAGATTCAGCCACCGGTGCTTGGAGCTGTCCATCACGAACGCCGCCATCAGCATCACCAGCACAACGCCAATACTGCCAAACGCCCACGCCGGGCTGTTGAAGGTGCGATAGTCGACGCGCTTCATCGCCATTAGCACGAGGAATGAGATCGCTGCCCAGCCTAACTGGTGCAGGAAGAAGAAGTTCGGGTCCACGTCGTACTTGCCTTGTACGGCGATAATCGAACTGGCTGAATACACCATCACTAACCCGAAGGTGACCAGCGCCACGATTGTGAAAAAGAGAACTTTGTCTGTGTAAAGTCGTTTGCCCATACTGCCTTCCTAGCCCAACTGCTGAACCAACTCTTTGAACACGCGCCCGCGATGCTCATAACTTTGAAACTGGTCGAAGCTCGCGCACGCCGGCGCCAGCAGCACCGTATCGCCGTCCGCCGCCTCCGCCCGCGCCAAGGCCACTGCGGCGGCCACCGTGCCGCAATCGCGCAACGGGAGGTCGGCGTCCACCTCGTTTAACTGCGCGCGGATAATCCCCGCCGCGGCCCCGATCAGCAAGACGCCTTTCGCCTTCGCCCGCAGCCGCCCTGCCAGGGCCCGATAGTCGCTTTGTTTGTCCTTGCCGCCCAGGATGATCCACACGCCCTCGTCAAAGGCGTCGAGCGCCTTCTCCGTGGCATCGACATTCGTCGCTTTCGAATCGTTGTAGTAGGTGACGCCGTGCAGCATCCGCACAAATTCAATCCGGTGCTCCACACCCGGAAACGTGCGAATGCCCGCCCCAATCGCTTCCAGTGAGACGTTCGCCAGCCACGCCGCCGCTGCCGCCGCCATGACGTTTTCGACGTTGTGGCGCCCGCGCAGCGGAATCGCCGACACCGGAATCAGCGTCTGTTCATCGACGGTGATCACTCCGTCCTGCTCCGCCACCGCCCAAGGCCCCGGCGCCGCCGCGTTGAAGTAAACCACCTTCGCCCGCGTCCGCTTCGCCAGCGCCGCCGCCGCCGGATCCCCGGCGTTCAATACGGCCACCTGGCTCCGGCCCTGCGTCTCCACTAGTCTCGCCTTCGCGTCAATGTACCGCTCCATCGTGTGGTGCCGGTCCAGATGATCCGGCGTAATATTCAAAACGAGTGCGATATCCGCGACGAAGCTCTCAATCGTTTCAAGCTGAAAACTCGATAGCTCCAGAACGTTCCACTGCCCCACACGAGACGTTTCCACCATCGCCGCCGGCGGCGTCCCGATGTTTCCCCCCACCTGCACCGGCACCTCGGCCTCGCGCAGAATGTGGCCAATCAACGCCGTCACGGTCGTCTTCCCGTTCGATCCCGTAATCCCGATCTTCCGGCCCAGCAGCAGCGGCGCCGCAAACTCTAATTCCCCGGTCACCCGCGCGCTCGCGAACACCAACGCCTCCAGCGGCACGCCGGGCGACTGAATCACCAGGTCGAACTCTGACCCCCGCGCCTCGGCCTGCGGCTCATACTCCACATCCAGCGCCGCCACTTCCGCCGCGAACCGCGTCTCGGCCAGCGGCTTTTCGTCGCACACCGTCACCTTCGCGCCCAACCGCTGCGCCAACTGCGCCGCGGCAAGTCCGCTCTTGCCCAGGCCCACGACGAGAATATGTTTGCCGGTCCAGTTCACAGGTCTCTCTGCCTATCGCAACTTCAGCGTAGTCAACGCGCACAAAGCCATAATCAAACCCAAAATCCAGAAGCGGGTAATGATCTTCGTCTCTGTCCAACCCAAAATCTCAAAGTGATGATGCAACGGCGCCATCTTAAAGATCCGCTTCTTCCGGAGCTTATAGCTGCCAACCTGCAAAACCACGCTCATCAACTCGATAATGTACACCCCGCCCAAAAACAATAAAAGCAGTTCCTGTTTTATCAAAACCGCCACCGTCCCCAACGCCCCGCCCAGCGCCAGTGACCCAACGTCCCCCATGAACACCTCCGCCGGGTGCGCGTTGAACCAGAGGAACCCCAGCGAAGCCCCCGTCATGGCTCCGCAGAAAACCGTCAATTCGCTAGCGCCCGGTAGCCGTACCAGGTCCAAATACTCGGCAAACGTCCGGTGCCCGCTCACGTAGGTCAACATCGTCATCGCGCTCGCCGCGATAACCATTAGCCCGATCGCCAACCCGTCCAACCCGTCCGTCAGGTTCACTGCGTTCGACGATCCCGCCAGCACAATCACCAGAAAAAGGAAAAAAAAGCCGAATGCCAACGGATACGTCCATGGGCTTGAAAGAAACGTATCCAGCAGCAGATTCGGCTTAAAAGTCTTGAAAAACGGCACGTTCATCGACGGGTCGTATCCTCCCCGCGACCGCAGCAGCAGCAACATGAATCCGATTACACAACTCGCCACCACTTGCCAGAAGAACTTCCGCCGGGCCGAGAAACCCAGGTTCTGCATCTTCTTCACCTTGGCGTAGTCATCGAAAAAGCCAATCGTGCCAAAGCTCACCAATCCGAAGAGCGCGATCCAAACATAGGGGTTCCGCAGGTTCGTCCACAGCAGAGTCGGCACGACAATCGAGATGATGATCAGCAATCCGCCCATGGTCGGCGTCCCGGCCTTCTTCTGATGCGCCGTTACTTCCGCGCGGATCTGTTGGCCGAACTTAAACTCCCGCAGCCGCCGGATCAGCCACGGACCCAGGAATAGCGAAAGAAACAGCGCCGTCAAGCTGGCGAAGGCGGTTCGGAACGTCACGTACCCGAAGAGCCGGGCCGGGCCCCAGACCGGCGAAAGTTGTTCAAAGAGAAGCCAATAAAGCATTACCCAGCCCGATACCTTTCCAATGCAAGCTCCATGTGAGTCCCGCGTGAACCCTTAAACAGCACCAAGTCTCCAGGCCGCGTCAACGCGGCCAGCGCCGCACCCGCTGCCTCCGGAGCAGGGAAGTACAACGATTCCACTCCCCCAGCGCGCGCCGCTTCCGCCAAAGCTGCCGCGTCTCCCGCCACTCCGATCACCAGGTCAAATCCCAACGCCGCCGCCCGCTCGCCCACCGTCCGGTGCAGCGCCGTCGACCACGTCCCCAACTCCCGCATCTCGCCCAGCACGGCGATCCGCCGCTCGGCAGGCAGCAGCGCCGCGTATTCCAGCATCGCCTCGGCCGCGTCCGGGTTGCTGTTGTAGCAATCGTTCAAAATTGTCACTCCGTTGTGTTCCTGCCGCTCGCCGCGCATCTTGCCCGGCTGCAGTCCGCGCGCCCGTTCGGCCATCGCCGCCGCCGGAACTCCCAACTCGCTGCCCACCGCCACCGCCGCTGCTACATTCAACACAGAGTGTTTTCCCGCCACGGGAGTTTCAAACGCGGTGCCGCCAATCCGGAACTGCGCCCCGCTCTCCCCCATCACCAACTCTTCAACGCGAAAGTCCGCTCCCTTGCTCAGGCCAAATGTCACGGTCCGCCCCGGATGAATCTCGCCGAACCGCCCCGCGAACCGGTCGTCTGCGTTCACCACCGCCACGCCTTCCGGCGGCAAACTCTCCACCAGTTCCCGCTTAGCCAAGGCCACCGCTTCCCGGCTTCCCAGGTTCTCGATGTGCGCCGTCCCCACGTTCGTCACCACGGCCACCCGCGGCCGCGCGATCGAAGCCAGAAACCGGATCTCCCCCAGATGGTTCATCCCCATCTCGAAGACATAGACCTGCTCCGCCAAGCTCTGCCGCAAAATCGAAAGCGGCAGACCGATATGGTTATTCAGGTTGCCCTCGTTCTTGCCCACGCGAAACGAACCCAATAGCAACGCCGCAATCGTCTCTTTCGTCGTCGTCTTGCCCGCGCTCCCGGTCACGCCCACCACGGTACCCGGCAGCCGCAGCCGCGCTCGCCGAGCCAACTCCTGCAGCGCTACCAACGTGTCCGGCACCCGGAATTGCGGCGCCCCGCAAGGGGCCAGCTCCCGGTCCACCAGCACCGCCACGGCTCCCCGCTGCGCCGCCTGCGCGACGAACTCGTGGCCGTCGTGAACGTCGCCCCGCAGCGCCACGTACAGTGGATTCTCGCCGCCCAGTGTCCGCGTGTCGATGCTCCAATCGCCAACGCTTCCTTCCATCTCCGGAGCCGCGCTTCCCGTCGCCGCCGCGATCTCGGCAAAGGTCATTCTCATGCCGGAGTCCTGAAACCCAGCCGTTCGAGCGCTGCACGCGCCACCACCCGGTCGTCAAAGTCAATCGTACCGCTCGGCAGCACTTGATACGTTTCGTGTCCCTTCCCCGCCAAAATCACGATGTCGCCCGCGCGCGCCTGCCCCACCGCCGCGGCAATCGCCGTCGCCCGGTCCGGCTCCACCACATGGGGCGTATCGGTCCGGCGCAGCCCCACCATGACGTCATTCAGAATCGACAGCGGATCCTCGCTCCGCGGATTGTCGCTCGTCAGAATCACGGCATCGCTCAACTCGCCCGCCGCCAAGCCCATCCGCGGCCGCTTTGTCCGGTCCCGGTCTCCGCCACATCCGAACAGGGTAATCAGCCTTCCACCCGTCAACAGTTGCCGCGCCACGCGCAGCGTATTCCGTAGCGCATCTTCGGTGTGGGCATAATCCACCACCACAAGAAACGGCTGCCCCGCGTCCACGCGTTCAAACCGCCCTGGCACACCCTTGCAATCCGCAATGCCCCGCAACATCGTCTCCCAATCCAATCCGTAGCTCAGCCCGGTCCCCAGCGCCGCCAGAATGTTGTACACGTTGATCTCGCCCGTCAATGCCGACCGTACTTCCTGTCGCTCGCCCCGGTACGTTGCCACAAACCGCAGCCCGGTGAACGTGCTCTCAATCGCCTCCGCCCGCAGCGTCGCGCCCTCGCCCATCCCGTAGGTCAACACCGTCGTCCCCGCCGCCGTCCGGATCCGCTGCCCGTACTCATCGTCGGCATTCACTACGGCATGGGCCGGCGCAAACTCCTCGCCGAACAACCGCTCCTTCGCCGCGAAGTACTCTTCCATCGTCCCGTGGTAATCGAGATGATCCTGCGTCAAATTCGTGAAGACGGCGGTGTGAAATCGCACCCCGCTCACCCGCCCCTGCGCCAGCGCATGGGAGGAGACTTCCATCGTCGCGTAACGCCCCCCAGCCTCTACCGTCCGCGCGAAGATCGAAAACAGGTCCAGCGACTCCGGAGTCGTGTTCACCGCCGGCTCGGCCACCCCCGCCACGTCATAGCCAATCGTGCCGATCCGCGTCGTCGTGTTCCCCGCCGCTCGCAAAACGGAATCCACCAGATAGGTACACGTCGTCTTGCCGTTCGTTCCCGTAATTCCGGTCACGCCCAATTGCTCGTCCGGAGCCCCGTAGAACCGCTTCGCCGCCGCCGCCAGCGCCTGCCGTCCGTGCGCCACCTGGATCCACGGCATGGTCATCCCGTCCGGCCGCGGCGCATCGCTCACCACCGCCACCGCCCCGTTCCCCATCGCCTTCGGCGCATACGCCCGCCCGTCCTGCACTACGCCCACAAACGCAAAGAACAAACTGCCCAACTTGGCGTGCCGCGAGTCGTAAGCCATCTCTAGACACGGCAGCGACAGGACGGCGGCATCGCTAATCGCCACGATGCCACTCCCCGCCAAAACATCCTGGATCAGCCGGCTCACCGGGAAAACACCACGCGAATCCGGCGCGTCACATCCAACACGGCGCCCGGTGGCGGCTCCTGCCGCTTCGCAATCCCCGACCCCACCGCATCGACGCGCAACCCCGCCGCCGCCGACTGCTGCAACACCGCCCGCAACGTCATACCCTTGAAGTTCGGGGCCTTCGGCCCGGCGACCAGATTCGGGTCAATCTGCGCCACGCTCATCTCGCGTTCTTCTTCCTCTTCTTCCGCGTCCTCGCCTACCACCGGCTCCGGCACAGCCGCCGGTTCCGTATCCGGCACGTCGCGCTGCACTCCCAGAATCCGCAACGCATTCTGCGCCACTTTCCGAAACACCGGACCCGCTACGCCGCCCGCCAGCTTCGACGTCCGGTTCAGCGTCACCACTACGACAATCTCCGGGCTCGACACGGGCGCAAAGCCCATGAACGTCGAGTTGTAAAGCCGCTGGTACCCCTTGCCCACCTCGAAGATCTTGCCCGTGCCCGTCTTCCCGCCCGACGTGTAGCCCTTCAGCTTTGCCGTCTTGCCCGTTCCTTCCAGCACCACCATTTCCATCATCCGCCGCATCTTGATCGCGGTCTCCGGCTTAATGCGCTGCTCCGGCGGCGGCACCACCTCTTTCACCGGTTCCTCGCCCGGCTCCTGCCGCTCTATCACGATGTGCGGCTTCACCCAAACCCCGTTGTTCGCGATGATCCCCGCCGCCTGTGCCAACTGCAGCGTGGTCGTCATCATCTCGTGGCCAATCGCCACTGACGCAATAGAATCTGGCTGCCACTTCCGCAACGGATACAGCACCCCGGCCGATTCGCCCGGCACGCCCAGCCCCACCGCGCTGCCAAAGCCGAATCGCCTCATGTACTCGTGCAGGTTCTCTTTGCCCACCCGCATGCCAATGTTTACAGAACCCAAGTTGGAAGATTTCGCCAGCACCATCTGCATCGGCAGAACCCCATAGGCATGCTCATCGTGGATATCGCGCCCCAGGATTCGCATCACTGTACCGCCACACATAATCGGGGTTTCCGGCTGCAGATTCGTCGTCTCCAGTGCCGCTGTCATCGTCACCACCTTGCACACCGAACCCGGTTCAAACGGCACACTCACGGCATGGTTCACTCTGCTGGCGATTTCGCCTTTCTGCAGCACCCGCACGTTTGGATCAAACGTGGGCCAACTCGCCATCGCCAGAATCTCGCCGGTCTTCACATGCAGCACCACCAGCGAGCCAAACGGAATCTTTCCCTCCACCATCGCCTCGCGAAGGGCGCTCTCGGCCGAAAACTGAATCCCCTCGTCGATCGTGAGCCGGACGTTCGCCCCGGCGGCCGGCGCCCCGCCTTTATATTTCCGTCCATAGCCCCGGCTGCGCGAGTCCCTGTCTACCAGGACCTTCGCGTCGAGTCCGGCCAACTCATCGTTTAAGCTGAACTCCAGGCCGCCTTCGCCCTCGCCGTCGCCGTTCAAGGAACCCAACAAGTTCGCCGCCAGCGCCTGCTTCGGGTAGATTCGCCGTCCCGTTCCCTTAATCGAAACGTAGTCCAGGTGAAAGGACCGCAACCGGTCCACCTGTTCGAGCGTGGCGTGCTCTTTCAGCCGTAGATCCCCGCGGCCGTCCCGTCGCGCCTTCATGATCCGCCTCTCCACGTCCTCTGGATCCAGATCCAGTGCCGTTGAAAGCAGACTGGTCGCAAAGTCCACGTCGGGAATCTGGAGCGGCGTCACATGAATCGTGTCCACCGGCACGCTCACCGCCAGCTTGCTCAGGCCGCGCGTCAGAATCTGGCCGCGCATCGCCGCCACGTTCAGTTCTTTTGTCTGCTGAGATTTGGCGCGAGCTGCCAACTGCTCATGCTCCACTACCTGCAGTTGCACCAATCGCCCGAAGATAATCAATCCCCAAACGAGCGAACACCAGGTAACGATAATCAATCGCTTGTGCGATTGCGGCTCCGCCGTCGTCTCCACGTTGCTGTCCATCGTATGTGCTCCACTGGAAACCGGGCGGGCGTGTCGTTGGCCTTACTCACTTCGCAGTAAGCACGCCCGCCCCACTTCCAGGGCCTTGCGGCCTTTCCTTCGGGGGAGGAAACTCAAGAAAATTGACAAAGATCTAAAGAATCCGAGGGCGGCTGTTGCGCGAACCTTCGTTCGCGCCGGGGGAGTAGGAATGGAAGGCAGCCGCCCCCGGAATGGAAAAATCGTTTACTTTTTCGAATCCGGCGTCTGGTTCATCGCCAGTGCCGTGCTTCGATCCACGTTCAGAACCACGAGCGCTTCCGGCGATGGCTCCGTAAAGTTCCCGCTCTCAGCCTCGCGCGCCAGCACACCGGGGCTCAGCAGTTGGTCCTCAACCGCCTCCAGTTGTGCCAGTTCTTTCTCAAGGCGGGTCTGCTCGTCCCTCGAGCGCTCAATCTGATACCCGGCCAGTTTGCCGTATGCCGTCGGCACGATCATGCCAACCGCAACAACGGCCGCCACACACGCCATGCCAATTGTCTTCCAGCAAGTGGCGGTCGCCGCCTTATCTTCCGTACGAACGACGTGATTATTGTCGATCCGCTTGATAAACAAGTGGATCTGCTCATTAGGCATCGCGCGCAGCGTCCCCGGCACCGGCCGGTCCTCATAGCGTTCTGCGAATGCACTGCGGCTGCCCACCGCGGTACGCGGCAGCATGCGGCTGAAAAAGTCATTGACGAAGGTTGCCATTTGTTTTCTACTCTCCCCTGAACAATTACTGGTGCGGTTGGCGCCTTCCGGCCTTACAATATTTCCAACACCCGAAGCGTCGCACTCCGGCTGGCGGAGTTTTCATACACTTCGCGATCCGAAGGTTTCACAGCGTGTTTGGTTAACAGTCGCGCCCGCCCTTCCCTGTGCAGACGTTGAAACTGTGTTTTTACTATCTTTGCTTCTCCCGAATGAAAAGCTATGACTACCGCTCTTCCGCCCGGTTCGAGTAAGTCCGGCAGCGCTTCCATTAACGCTGTAACTTCCTCTAACTCCTGGTTCACAGCCATTCGAAGAGCCATGAAGGTTAACGTCGCCGGATGCAGCTTGGATCCCCCACGGGGTGCCGCCCGCGACACAATCTCCGCTAACTGCAAAGATGTATGTATCGGACGGTTCCGTAAGAGTGCTCTGGCTATGACGTAAGACCTCCTCTCCTGGGCTAAATTGAACAACAAATTCGCTAACTCGCGTTCCGGGAGCTGGTTGACTAAGTCCGCCGCGGTGAATCCCTGCGACGTATCTTGTCTCATGTCCAGTGGTCCGTCCGTCGAGAATGAAAATCCCCTGTCGCCGGTGAGCTGGACCCGCGATACACCCAGGTCCGCCGTCAAACCGGCTAACTTCCCCACACCCAGCTCCGTCAGCGCCTGTCGCGCCCGCGAAAACGCCGTGTGGATAAACTCGATGTTCTGTGGACCGTCGGCCAGGTTTTGCTTGGCCATCTCGAGCGCCGAAGCGTCCCGGTCCATCGCATACACCATGCCCGGCGCCGACCGCTCCGCAATCGCTCGTGTATGGCCCCCCATGCCGCACGTCAAATCCGCATACGGCCGCCCCGAATGGATGTTCATCCATTCGATCGTCTCCGGTAGTAGGACTGAATAATGCATGCATTGGAAATCTCGTTAGAGCAACCGCGCGCCGTCCGGCTTCGATACCTGCTGCTCAACCGACTGCTTCGCACTCGCCACCCGCTCCTCGTACCCGGACTTCAGTTTGCCGCGCAACGTGCCCTGGTGGTTCATCATCACCAGTTCCGCGCCCTTCAAATTCAACTCCGTCCGCAACGTCTGGCTCGGCGTCAGCCGCTTCTCTTTGTCCAGGCTGGTCAACGTGCCGTAATGCTGCATCGTAATCGACCAGTCTTCGTACTCTTCTTCGCTCTTCTGCGCAAAGGCCGCAGCGTTTTGCTTCATCCACAGCCGCTTCGGAAAAATTTTGACCCAGCCCTTCTCGAGCGTCACAAAGAACTCTTTCTCTCCCAGATTCCCTTCGAAATAGATCACCCATTCCATCGGGATGCCCAGACGACCCTGCCCGTCCACCTTGAGAGTGAAACTCCCAGGAGGTGCTTCGAGCTGTTTTAGGCTGAGTTCCTCGTCTGTCACTGAAAAACCTTCCGGACTACTTTGGAAGTACTTTGGGAGTACTTCAGAACCACTAAAGTCGAGGTTACCCGTCCCTCGAGAAAAACGCAAGCCCTTTTCCGGGGAAAGTGCAACTTCGTTTCTGTGCCCTAAATTACTGCACTCAAACGTCTTACAGGGAAATCCGCGTCTTCTGGCGATAGAAAAGCGAAGACCGCACGGCCGCCACTACCTGTAGTTGCCATTCCGCCCGAACGCCCCAATTGAAATGCCCTTCCTTCCCATCGCTCCCACCGTTTTGCTACCCTGAGCGGGTGTACTCGACCCCCAGCCTTTACGACATGGAACCCGGCCCGGAATGCCCCGAGATCGTACGGGCCATCGTCGAGATCCCAAAAAATTCCTCCAACAAGATTGAATACGACGGCAAGCTAGGTATCTTCCGCCTCGACCGTGCCCTCTATTCGCCAATGCACTACCCCGGCGACTACGGCTTCATCCCCGGCACACTCGCTGAAGACAACGATCCGATGGACGTTCTCGTCCTGGTTCAGGAGCCCAGTTTCACCGGCTGCCTCATCGAAGTCCGGCCCGTCGGCGTCCTCAACATGATCGACGCCAACGAGGGCGACCAGAAGATCCTCGCCGTCCCCACCAAGAATCCCCGCTACGATCAGATCCATACGATGGACCAGATCTTCCCCCACGTTCGACGCGAAATCGAGCACTTTTTCTCAATCTATAAGGAACTTCAAGGCTCCATGCCCAAGATGGACGGCTGGGGCGGCCCCATCGAAGCCCGCAAGGCCATCATCGAAAGCCGGGCCCGTTACCTCGAAGTTAAAGCCGCCGCCGAGGCCCCCAAGGAATAGTCCCATGGCCCCCGCTTGCCGCCGATACCTGGTCCGCGGCCGCGTCCAAGGGGTTGGCTTCCGCTATTTCGTCCAGAAGGAAGCTATGCGCCTCGGCCTCCGCGGCTGGGTCCGCAACCTCGACGACGGCCGCGTCGAAGCCCTCGCCGAAGGTAGCGCGGAGAAGCTCGACGAATTCGAAGGCACCCTCCACCGCGGCCCCCGCTGGGCGGACGTCCGCGGCGTCGATATCGAAGAAGCGCCCGCCGGCGCGCCGCCCGGTTTCTCGATCGTCTAGGCGAGTACTTCCGTCACCACTCGCGCCGGGAACTGGTCCGTCAACCGCTCCTGCAGCCCGTGCCGCTCGTAGACCAGCTTGCGGTAGTTCAGCCCCAGTTGATGCAGAATGGTGGCGTGCAAGTCATGCACACTAACCCGGTTCTCCACGGCCTTGAAGCCAATCTCGTCCGTCGCCCCGTGCGTCGTCCCGCCCTTCGTTCCCGCCCCCGCCATCCACACGCTGAACCCGTTCGGCCCGTGGTCCCGCCCCGCGTCCTTCCCCGTGCCGCCCTGCGACATCGGCAGGCGCCCGAACTCGCCTCCCCATACCACCAGCGTCTCGTCCAGCAACCCCCGTTGCTTCAAATCCTTTAGCAGCGCCGCGGCCGGTTTGTCCGTCTTCCCGCAAGCATACTGCAGGCTTCGCTCCAGATTTCCATGCGAATCGAAAATCTGGCTCTCGATATACAGCTGCACGTACCGAACCCCGCGCTCCACCAGCCGTCGCGCCATCAGACACCGCTTCCCGTAGGAGGCCGTCAGCGGATCGTTCAACCCATAGGCCTCGCGCGTCGCCTCGCTCTCTTTCATTACGTCGAGCGCATCGGAAGCCGCCATCTGCATCCGCGCCGCCAGCTCGTAGCTCGATATCCGCGCGTCCAACTCCGGCTGATATGGCCGCTGCTTCTGATGGGCGCTGTCCAACTTCCGCAGCAGGTCCCGCTCCGCTTCGACGAGAGGCGTTGGAATCTCCTCCCGCGGCTGCAGGTTCAACACGGGCGGCCCTTCCGTCCGGAACCGCGTCCCCTGGTACAGCGGAGGCAGCCAAGCCGATTGCCAGTTCGAAATCCCGTTGATCGGCAATCCTTTCGGGTCGTCCAGCACTACATATGCCGGCAGGTTCTGGTTCTCCGTCCCCAAGCCATAGGCAACCCAGGCCCCAATCGCCGGCCGGCTGGCAATCGTCCTTCCCGTATGCATCAGAAACAGCGCCGGCTCATGGTTCGCATGTTCCCCGTACATAGACCGGATCAGCGCGATATCGTCCACACACTCCGACAAATGCGGCAGCGCGTCGGAGATATCCATCCCGCTCTTGCCCGCTTTCTTGAAGGTGAACGGCGAAGGCATCAACACCCCCGGCTTGTCCCCATTCGAAATCGCAAAGCTCAACTCCCGGCTCGGCGCCGATCCCGCTAGCCGCGTCAACGTCGGCTTCGGATCGAACAGGTCCACCTGGCTCGGTCCACCGTTCATGAACAGTTGGATCACGGCCTTAGCCTTGGCCGGCGCGTGCGGCGCCTTCGGCTTTAAATCATAAACGCCGGAGTTCGCATACAGGTCCCGCCCCAACAATCCAGCCAATGCCGCTCCGTGCAGGCCATTCGCTACCGAAGAAAAGAAATCGCGCCGTGTCTTCATCGTCCGTTCCCCAGTCAATAAACTAGTCAATAAAGCTGAACTCAGCCGAGTTCAAAATCGCGTGGCAATAGTTCGCCAGCGCCAGCCAACTCGCGCTCGCCGCCCGCGGAGCGTCCCCGTTATCCGCCGTCAATCGGGCCGGCCACTGCTCCCGGAATTCCGCAATCGCATCGAGACCCATCTTCGTCTCCTCCGCCGCCGGTCGCCGTCCATAAGCCCGCAGATAGACGAGTTCCACTTGCCGAGCCCGGTCCCCGTCCGCTTCATCGATCACCCGCCCGGCCATATATTTCGCCAAGTCCCAAGCCATCGATCCGTTCATCATATGCAGCGCCTGCGTTGCCACATTCGATTGCCGCCTCTCCGTGCAATTCGGCGTCATCGTTGGCAGGTCAAACGCGTCCAGCAGCGAAACCGGGGTCTGCCGTCGATGGAGCACGTAAATGCTCCGCCGCAGCCCCGCCTTCGTCGGCTGCACCGTCACTTCCTTATCCGGCCGGATGTCCACCTCCGTCGGCGGGCCAAACGCGGTCGCATCCAGCCGCCCGGCCGCCGTCAGTAACGAATCATACAGGGTCTCGGCGTCCATCCGCCGCAAAGGCATCCGGCTCACCAACGCATTCTCCGGGTCTTTCGCAATCACCCCCGGCTCGACTGCTGAGCTCTGTTGATACGCCTCCGAGGTCATCATCAACCGGTGCATCTGCTTCATGCTCCAACCTTTGGCCACGAACTCCGTCGCCAGCCAATCCAGCAACTCCGGATGCGAAGGCGCCACGCCGGATCGTCCAAAGTTCGACACGCTCGCCACAATCCCCCGTCCGAAATGGCGCATCCACATTTGGTTCACCATCACACGGCTCGTCAACGGATGGTTCGGCTGAGTCAACCACTTCGCCAACGCCAACCGACGCCCGCTCGTCCCCGCAAACGGCTTCTCCACCGAGTACGGCTCCAAGCCGGCGATGTCCAGCAACATCGGCGTTGCCGGCTCCACCGGATCGGCGAACCCCACCGGATCTCCCCGCCGCAGCAGATATGCCTGCGACGGTTCCTCGTTATCTACCAGCACCCGCACATGCGGCTTCTGCTTCATCCTCCGCCGGACGGCCTGCAACTCCTGCTCAATCGGCCGCGCAACCGCCGCCAACTCCGGGAACTTCTTCAACAATTCCGCGTCGGTGAGCTTCTCGGTCACCTTCGCTCGGAACGGCGCCATCGCCTTCTCGAGCGACTCCTTCAACTTCGCCTGCTCGGCCTCCAATGGCGCATTGAACTCGGCCACTTCCTTCCTTTCACTCTCCAGCGCCAAGTCCAACTCCCGCTTGTTCGGGCTCTTCCACTCGTAGGGGTCGTATGCTCCTTGCAGGATCGCGCTCAGCCGGTAGTAGTCACGCTGCGGAATCGGGTCGTACTTATGGTTGTGGCAGCGCGCGCAGCCCATCGTCAACCCCATCACCGAGGACGACAGCACCTCAATCTCATCGGCGACAATGTTCATCCGCTCGGCCAACAAACCCCGTTCGTTCGAGTTCGTCGGGTCCGGCGTCGTGCGCAAAAATCCCGTGGCCGCCAACCGGTCCAGCATCTCCGGCGTCGCCACCCCGTTTGCTTTCTTCCAGTCGTCGGACATCTCATCGCCGGCCAACTGCTCGGTCAAAAACAACGAATACGGCTTATCCGCGTTCAACGACCGGATCACATAGTCCCGATACCGCCATGCGTACCGCCGGACGCCGTCGTCTTGCCCGAAGCCTTCGGAATCGGCATACCCTGCCAAGTCGAGCCAGTGCTGGCCCCAGCGCTCGCCGTACTTCGGCGAAGCCAGCAGCCGGTCCACCACCCGTTCGTAAGCCCCCGGCACCGCGTCCTTCAGATAAGCGTCCACCTCCGCCACCGTCGGCGGAGTCCCGGACAAGTCCAAATACGCCCGCCGCAACAGAGCCAACCGGTCGCCCTTCTTGCTGAAGGTCATCCCCTTCGTCTTCAGTTTTGCCAGCAGAAACGCATCAATCGGATGTTTCGCCCCCGCCGGCACTGCCGGGCTTACCGGCGGCGTCAAGCTCCAGAACTGCCGATCCTTTGCCGTCACCACCGCGTCCGGCGTCTCCGTCACCGGCTTCGCCTCCGGCGCTCCTGCCGCTATCCAGGCGCGAATCTTCTCCGTTTCCCCATCGGTTGGCAACTCCACTGCCAGAGTCTTCGCCAGTTTATCCGGCGGCATCTGGCCCTTTACGATGCGTGTGTATAGCAGGCTCTCCTCCGGCTTCCCCGGCACCAGCGCCGGCCCGGACTTGCCGCCCTTCAAGCGGCTGGCCACGGTCCGCATATCCAGCCCGCCCATCTTCTGCAACCCGCCGTGGCACGTTACGCACCGCGCCTGAATAATGCCCCGCACCTCATGCTCATTCACCGCTACCACCACCGCCGGCGCTTCCAAGCCTTTGTCGATCCACGCCCGCACTTGGTCCATCTCCGCAGACGTCATCTTGATCTTGCCCGGCGGCATCTGTCCGGTCACGATCTTGTCCATCAATAGACTCTTCGCCGCCGCCCCCGGCTGCACCGATGGCCCGGACGCCCCGCCCTGCAATATCGCCGCCGGCGTCCGCAGGTCCAACTTCCCCTGCCCTCGCCAGCTCCGTGGCAGGCCAGGCACTTGGCCTTGAAGATCGGCATCACATCCGTCTCAAACGTGGGTGCGCCGAAAGCCAGCGACGAAACGAAGCCAATCAGAAGGAGCCGCATCAATATAGAGACTATCGCACCTCACTCCGCCCGCAGCGCGATCATCGGATCAATCCGCAACGCCCGTCGTGCCGGTAGATATCCCGCTACCAACGCCACCGCTCCAATCAAACCCAGCATCGCCAAAAAGCTCGCCGGGTCGTCGGCCGTCACCCCATTCAGCAACCCCGAAGTCCCCGCGGCAACCCCCACGCTCCGACTGACCCGAAGAACGTTCCTACACCCGCCAGCAGCAGCGTTTCCTTCACGATGCGTGCCTGCACCGACGTCGCCGGCTCTCCCAACGTCATCCGGATCCCCCCGGATCAGATTCCGAACCCGCCGCACCAACGTCTGCAGGCTTTCCATTACCGCGCCTCGCCTTCGGCCTTCATCGAAACCACGCGCATTAACACGTCCACCAGCCGCTCCCAATCGGCGAGGTCCGCGGCCAGTTGTTTCCGCCCGGCCCCGGTGATCGGGTAGAACTTCGCCTTCCGATCGTTGCCGGAGGTTCCCCACTCCGCCGGAATCGAGCCTTGCACCTTCAGCCGCACGAGCGAAGCGTAGATCGTTCCCTGCTTAAGCAGGATCTGATCCCCCGACACCTGTTCAATCCGCTTCAGTCCGGCGGGCGACACCGTACCCATGCGGCGAGCCATCACGGACAGCGCTTGCAGCACCATCAGGTCTAAAGTGCCTTGTGGAAGATCCAGTTTCTGTTGGTTCAAAGTCGCTCGTGTGCGAATGCAACATCAAAGCTTACCAATAGGTTCCCGAGAGGTTTCTTAC
>JBBQRA010000027.1:0-36884 GCA_038215275.1 Bryobacterales bacterium
AATCGTGCCGACGCTACTTGAAACGCTCCGAATCCATCGGCAATCCGCACCCCGAACTGCGATCCCACCGCGACCATCACTCCATTCAAAGCCGCCAGGGCCCCGGTCGCCAGCGGATCGGCACTGGGCGAGTAGTACGTCATCAGTACAAGTTTCCCGTCATACGCACGCCGGATGCCGGTCAGAATCTGCGTCAACTGGAACCCGTAGCTCCCCAAAACCACCGGAAGCTGCCCGCTGACGCAAACCGCGAAATCCCCCGGCTGCTTCTTACAAAACGCCTCCAAAAGGGACAGGTCATTTCCCCCAATGCTCAGCGTCACCAAGTCAATGTGCTTGTTGGCTCGCAACTGCGCCACGGCAAACTCCAATTGCGACATCCGCGGGTAATCTGCCTTCAGGCCAATCCATTCCTTAAACGCCTCCTGGTCTTGCGGCCCCGGCCCATTGCATCCATTGTCCGGGTAGCCTAACACTATGAAGCTCCCACTCGTCTCCCCCGGACAGGCCGCGTTCAGCAACTTCTTCGCCTTCGGATTTCGCAAAAGTTCCGGGTACCCGATGAAGTCATCAGGAGCTGGGGGGAGCGAAGTAGCAAACAGCGTCGGGTCGAAGCCAAAGGGAATCGAGTCCCCCAAAGCCAGGTAGGTATAGTTCTTCAGGTTGGCAGCGGAAGCAGGCGCTGCCAAAAGCCACAATGCCATCGTGCCCACGGCACTCCAATGTAAGTTCATGTAGTTCTCCACTAGCAAGGAGCAATGCTGCAAAATTCTGTTACGTAAAGTTCCTCCATTCCACCTTTTCCGCAAATCGTCGACGGTCGAGTAGCGCCAGCCGGCAGCACAGGGCAGAGTTTATTCAGCTTCGAGTGCGGCGAAAGCAGAACGGAGAGTCGAAAGGGTGGCGCGGACCGATTGAAGATCGTCGCCAGGGGAGCTGATACGGTGGAGGCAGTATTCATACAGGCGCAGCAGATTCGTCGAGACCTCTCCGGCATACGGGTTGACGAGCGTGACCAAAGCCGAGACGGCTTGCTGGGCCTCGAGGAGACGGGCGGACGAAGAGCCCGGGCTCAGGCGGCAGAGAGCCGCGTCGCACAGCTCGACGGCAAGTTCAGCGGGCGAAGCGAGTTCGAGCGGCGGGCGGTAAACGTTCAGGTAAGAGGCGGACATCGGCTTATCCGCGGAGGAGGGAGGCAACCAGCATAGCGGTTTGCGAGCTGTTGCTCAGGACGCTGCTCTCAATCTTGGCTTGGGCGGCGCGGGCGGTCTCCGCCGCCAGACCGGGGTCGCGAATCGGCGAGAGAGCGCGGAGAGACAGCAGAGTGGCCTGAATCTGACTCTGGTTGGACGCCAATGCGGCCGGGTTGTTGGCCGCGATGTTCACCGAATCGAGGGCAAGCCCGCGGACCTGGGCGACCAGGGATTCGATGGGGGCTGGCGGGTTGACGTTGTCGAAGGCTTGGCTCGAGCGGACGATGGAAGACTGGAGGCCGGTGACGGCGGAGAGTGACATTTGGTGTTCCTCGCTTCGGACAATTCCTGTGGTACTTATTGGCTACGGCTGTCAAATCTTTAACGGTTTTTTCTGAGGACTTTCCCAATGTTGTTCCTTTTCTTGTTCCTAGCCCCCGTCTTCGGCGTGAATCTGCCGTCGCCGACGGCGGATAAGCCGCAGTCGAAGATCTGGTTCGCCCAGGGGACTTGGTGGGCTTGGCTACCGGTGAAGGACGGAAGCAGTGTATGGCGGCGTGGGACGGACGGCGTCTGGGGCCGGCAGACCGGATTGGACACCGGGCTGCGGGGCCTGCCGGGCCAGGCGGACGTTTGGGCGGACGAGAAGGGAGCGTGCGCGGTGCTGGTCGCCGAGCGGCGGCTGGCTTTTGCTTGTTTGGCTTGGCGGGGGGCCCGGTACGAGTTGGTCCGACCGCCGGTGGAGAGTCCGGTCGAAGGGAAGGTGGAAACCGCGACGGTTGCCAGAGATGGCCGCGGGGAGTGGTGGATAGCGTATGGTTTGGGGCGGGAGATGTGGGTTCGGCGGTCGGGTGACGGGTGGAAGAAAGCGGAGAAGGTGAGCGCGACGGCCGCAGCGGAGGACGATATCTGCGCCGTCGTGGCCGTCGCGGGCGGCGTGGGGGTGGTCTGGTCGGATCAGGCGGCGGATACGGTTTGGTTCCGGTGGCGGAAGGATGGGGCGACGAATTGGGAAGAGATTGAGGCGATTGAGCGGGGCGGGAAGAACGCGGATGACCATATCCGGGCGTCGGTCTCGGCCGATGGACGGCTGCTGGTGGCGATGAAGAACTCGGTGGATGCGATGGGAGCGCCGCAATTGGTGCTGCGGGAGCGGGGTACGGATGGGCGATGGAAGAGTTCGCCCTACGCGCCGCGCACGAGTGAGGGGGAGCCCAGCCGGCCGGCGGTGTTGTTGGGCGGAATACCGGAGCAGAGGATCCTGCTGCACAGCCGGTACTTGCGGGGTGGCAGCGAGATCGTGCGGTGGGTGGATGGCCGCGAGGAGGTCGTCATCTCCTGAGCGCGGGTGAACGATGTGACGGGGCCGAAGGCTCGCTTGCCGGAGGGGCAGGTCTGGATCGTGTTGGCGTCGGACCGTGAGGGGAACGTGTATGAGGCGCGTCTGAATTAGCCGGTTCGATCGGCCAAGGCGATGCGGGGCCCGAGGGAGTTCTCCTCGGCAGCAACAATGACGACCAATGCGGACATGGTTAGAGCAGTTTGGTTACCGCGGCTTCGATTTCAGCAATGGCCGTTTCGCCCTTCCACATCTTCACTTTCTTGCCGGTTTTGTCGTAAAGGACCAGGGCAGGGAGCTCGCCGCCCCATTTGGGGTCGATCTGGCGGATGAAGGCGTCGTCGTCTTTCGCCGCTTTGATGTAGGTCGTGCCCGTGATGCCGGTATCCTTGAGAAAGGCGCGGGCGGCCGGCTCGTTTTCGAGCTCGTCGGAGGAGATCGTGACGACCTTGAAACCTTTGCCTTTGAGTTTGGCTTCGAGCTTGGCGACGAGGGGCATCTCCTTGCGGCACGGGGCACACCAGGTGGCCCAGAAATCGACGAGCACCACTTTGCCCTTCTGCTCGGCGATGAGTTTGGGATACCCCGTTTCGTTGAGCTTAACGAGGGGGGTGTCGGCCGCGAAGAGCCCGGCGGCGAGGAGCGGAAACAGGAGCAGTCTCATGATTTGGTTCTTACCCGTTTGATGGAGCAGCCGAAGCTGCGGAGGCTTTCGATGGGAATGGGTTGCTTCAATAACAGAGCGTCAATGGCTAGGCGGAGGGCTTCGACCTTGACGCGGGCGGGATTTCTCGCGTCGTCGATCGCGCCTTGGTAGCGCACCTTTCCAGCGCGGTCGAGCAGGACGGCTTCGGGGGTCATGCGGGCCTGATAGCGATCGGCGATGACGTTGTTTTCGTCCTTGCTGAGGGGCGCGGGAAATTCGACGTCGCGGGAGTATGAGCGGGCCTCTTCTTCGGTTTCGTTGGCGTTCGAATTCAAGAGAAGGATGCGGACGGGCTTACCGGCGTAGCGGGCGAAGAGGCCCTGGATGCGATCAGTATAGGCGTTCGAGATGGGGCAGATGGTGGACAGGAAGAGAATCACCGTGGCTTCCGGTTCGCCGGTCTCGATATTCAGCGGAGGGGCGGCGACGCCGAGGCAGGCGCTACAGAACGCCCGGCGGTTCATTTCTTCGGCTCGAGCTTGAGGTTGACGATGACGCGCTTGCGATCGTCGAAGGTGCTGACTGTGCGGACGGGGCTCTCGAGAGCTTTTAAGGTTGCCTTCAACTCGTAGTCGACGCCGGTGCTGAGGCCGGCGAAGGTGAAGATGCCGTCGGCTTTGGTGATGAAGCTGCGGACCTGCATGGTCTTCGCGTTCTTGAGTTGGACGACGGCGCCTTCAGCGACGTTGTCGTCAGGGGTTTTGACGGAACCTTGGACGGCGCGGGTGTTGGCGTCTTCCTTGTCCTGCTTCTTGTTACCGCTGCCCGGCAGCCAGTTGCCGTAGGAGCCTCCCGGCGTCTGCCCACCCTGCTGCTGCGCGACCGCCACCGTGAGGAATCCCAGGGTGAGTCCGACGGTCAACAGGCGGATCGGGGTTAGGAGTTTCATAAGCCTAAGATGATTCTACCTGGATTCCGGTTTCAGTTCGAAGAAGACATCGACGCGGACGCCGGCTGTGGCTACGGTTTCCTTCACTTGCGAGACGAATCCTTTGGCAGTTGCCGTGAGTTTGAACTTGGCTTCGGAAGCGGGGAGGCGGAAGGCATACTCGCCGTGGCTATCGCTGTTGACTTTCTGCGGCTTCATCCGCTTGCCCTTAGCGGCGGGCGGGTCAACCTCTTCGAGAACAACGAGCGCGCCCGGCAGGGCGAAGCCGGGGTCGCGGAAAACGGTGCCGGCGATCACCGAATAGATCTTCTTGTCCTGAGCCGGGAGCGAGAGGCTCCCAGCCAACACGAGAAACAGGAAAAGGCTACCAGTCCTTCTCGACGTCTTCGTCATCCTCTTCCTCGAGTTCGTCTTCTTCGAACTCGTCCTCTTCGTCGTCCTCTTCGTCCTCGTCTTCGTCGAGGTCCTCTTCGTCATCGTCGTCGTCGTCGGCATCCGCCTCCAACTCGAGAGGGTCCGTGCTTAGCACGCGCAACGCGGCTCCACACTCCTCGCATTCGATGACATCGCCCGCATCGAGCTCGTCCTCATCCACATCGATCACGGCGTCACACTTGGGACAGTTCACCATGGCTATATACGCTCCACCGTTACAGGTTTTATACGAAACTGTGTGTTTCGGTCAATTCCGGTTTGAGTTGTTTAGCGTACTCAGACATCTGGTCCGCGGTCAAGGTGACCAGCGACTTTTCGAGATCGTCGCCCGATTCGATCATGTACTTCAGGTGAAGCGCGGCGAGGCGGCTGCACCAAGGATCGGTGACGGGATGGCCGGTCTCGGCCGATACCTGCAGCACGAGCGGATGGGGCAGGGCGATGACTTTCTCTTCGCTCTGCCCCTCCGTGACAATCTCAAACTTCACGTCCACTGTGTCGGAGTGGCGGATGGCGATTCCGTTTTGGATCCAGCGGAATTCCGCCTGGACCGGGGCGCCAAACAGGTCCGACGCAGTAAAGTGACGAAAAGGAACTGACATGCTCCCTTTAGTTTACTAGTCGCGCAGCGCCGAGTGACGGACCAGGGACAAAAATTCACTACGAGTTTCTTTGTTGCGAAAGTCTCCAAGCATAGAACTGGTGGCCGTCGAAGAGTGCTGCTTTTCAACGCCGCGCATCATCATGCAAAAATGGCGCGCCTCGACGATCACGCCGACACCTCGGGGCTGCAGGATGTTCATTAGCGTCTCAGCAATCTCCTGCGTCATGCGCTCCTGGACCTGGAGGCGGCGGGCGAAAACGTCGATAATGCGGGGAATTTTGCTGAGGCCGACGACCTTGCCGTTCGGGATGTAGGCAACGTGGGCCTTGCCGTAAAACGGAAGCATGTGATGCTCGCACATGGAGAAGAATTCGATGTCCTTGACGACCACCATCTCGTCGTAGTCAACGTCGAATAACGCTCCGTTGAGCAGCTTTTCGACATCGGCTTGGTAGCCGGAGGTGAGGAAGCGCATGGCTTTCTCGTACCGCTCGGGGGTCTTGAGCAGACCGTCTCGGGTCGGGTCTTCGCCCAGGCCTGTGAGAATTTCTTTGGTATGGGCGGCGATGTCCACTTGCTGCGACACCGGCAGGATTTTAACCACAGCTTTACGTTGTTTCATCGTCAGTTACTGGATGAGGGTAAGGGTCACCGAGTTGCGTTTTGTTTCCTGAACTTTTACGTCTACCAGTTGGGGGGCATTCGGGCCGAGTGCGGTGGTCCAATTGGCTTGGAGATGGTCGCGAATGGCGAAGGCCATGTTCTCGGTGGTGGAAGGGACGGAGGCGAACTCAGCCACGTCGAAGTTGAGATATCGATGATCGTAGCGGTCGATGACTTCGCGTTTTACCATGGCATCAAGTCCGAGAACAGAGACGGCGAGGCCTGTACGTTCCTCGATGGGGCCGCGGACAGTGATGGACACGATGTAGTTATGGCCGTGGCCGTAGGGGTTGTTGCACTTGCCGAAGAGGTTTTGGTTTTCCTCAGGCGTGAGGTGCTCAAGGTGGAGGCGGTGAGACGCGACGAAGCGGTAATTGCGCGTGAGGCGGACAGTCAATTAAGCCCCCTGGTATTCGACGGAAGTGTCTTCCGTCTCGAAGAGGCGGACGGTGTGAAGCCGGACGGGGCCGGCCTGGAATCGTTTGTCGAGGCGGTTCCAGATCTCGACGGTGAGATTTTCCGTCGTAGGGACGACCTTGTCGAAGGGGGGAACTTCGTAGTTCAGATGACGGTGGTCCATCGGATCGACGACCTCCTCCATCATCACGTCCTTGAGATCCTTGAGATCGTAGATCATGCCGGTGACGGGGTCGACGTCGCCGGCTAGGGTGACTTCGAGCACGTAGTTGTGGCCGTGGCCGTTGACATTGGCGGCGGGGCCGTAGAGGCGCACGTTCTCTTCGTCCGAGAGCAGCGGGTTGCGGCAGACGTGGGAGGAGGAGAACTCAACGCGGCGCGTGATAAGCATTACATTCGATTGGATGCGGGAGGCAGGCACGGGGATACACTAGTTATTTTACGCCCCATGCAGATCTCAGATAAATCGTTGAAAATTTCGGCCGGTGTTTTGGCGCTGGCCTTGGTCGCTTTGATTGGCGACTCGATTCGCGAGCGGCTGGTGAACGTCGGCGACACGGCGCCGAACTTCTCGGTGACGTCGAGCAGGGGGACGCAGATGACGCGGAGCAGTTTTGGCGGCAAGTTGCTCGTGCTGAATTTCTGGGCGACGTGGTGCCCGCCGTGTATCGCGGAGCTTCCGAGCTTGAACGCGATGGCGCGTGCGCTGGGGCCGAAGGGCGTGGTGGTGCTGGGCGTTTCCGTGGACCAGGACGAGAAGGCGTACAAGGAATTTTTGGAGCGGTTCAAGCTCTCTTTCGAGGTCGCGCATGATCCTAATGCAGAGATTGCCTCTGAGTACGGTACGTTCAAGTATCCAGAGACGTACGTGATTACGCCGGACGGAAAGGTGGTAGAGAAGTTCATCGCCGACCGGAATTGGATGGAGCCGGAGCTGTTGAAGCGCTTGGAGAGTCACATCAAATGATTGCCGCAACGGTGGTGACGCAACTAAAGAAGATCGCCGGGGAGAAGGGGGTTCTGGACCAGCCGGCGGACCTGACGCTGTACGAATACGACGGGGGCGTGGATAAGTATAAGCCTGACGTGGTGGTGTTTCCGAGGGATACGGCGCAGGTAGTGGCGATTGTGAATCTGGCGCGGGAGGCAGGCGTGCCGTTCGTGGGGCGGGGCGCGGGAACGGGGCTTTCCGGTGGTGTGATTGCGCGGAGGGGCGGAGTAATGATCTCGTTTGCGCGCATGAACAAAATTCTCGATATCGATTTGGAGAACGAGCGGATTACGGTGCAACCGGGGGTAGTGAATCTCGACGTGACGTTGGCGGTGCAGGCGCAGAAGTATTTTTATGCGCCAGATCCGTCGAGCCAGCGGGCTTGCACGATTGGCGGGAACGTGGCTGAGAACGCCGGGGGGCCGCATACGTTGGCTTACGGCGTGACGACAAACCATGTGCTGGGCTTGGAGATGGTGCTGCCGGACGGGAGCGTGGTTTCGACGGGGGGCGCGGAGCAGGACTTGCCAGGGTATGACCTGGTAGGGCTGATGACAGGTTCCGAGGGGACGATGGGCCTCGTCACGAAAGTCGTTTTGCGGTTGATGCGGCAGCCGGAGCTGGTGAAGACGACGCTGGCGATATTTAACTCGCCAGCGGACGCGGGGAACGCGGTGGGGGAGATTACGGCCCGGGCGATTACTCCGGTGGCGGTAGAGATGTTGGACGGGGTGATGCTGCGCATGGTGGAGGAGGCCACACACGCAGGCTATCCGCTGGATGCGGCGGCGGTGCTGCTGATTGAGCTGGAAGGCATCAAAGAGGCCGTAGAGGAGCAGGTGGAACAGGTGCGCGAGGCGTGTTTGGCCTGTGGCGCGCGGGAATTCCGCATTGCTAAGAGTGAGGAAGAGCGGGCGCTGCTGTGGAAGGGCCGAAAGAACGCGTTCGGAGCGGTGGGACGGCTGAGCCCGTTTTACTACGTGCAAGATGGCGTGGTGCCGCGGACGAAGATTGCCGCGACGTTGAAGGAGATCGGGAAGATTGGCGAAAAGTACGGGCTGACGATTTCGAACATTTTCCACGCCGGGGACGGGAACATGCACCCGATTATCCTGTTCGATGCCCGGAAGCCGGGGGAGTTGGAGAAGGCTCGACATGCAGGCGAAGACATTTTAAAATATTGCATCTCTGTGGGGGGCTCGATTACGGGCGAGCACGGGGTAGGCATGGAAAAGATGGAGCTGATGGCGAACTTGTTCACGCCGGATACACTCGACATGATTGGCCGTTTTAAGAGTCTGTTTGATCCGACCTGTTTGCTGAATCCCGATAAAGTGCTGCCAACAGGCCGGGGTTGCATGGAGATCCGCCAAAAACCGGTAACCGCTGAAACTATGTTATGACCTTACTGCTGGACTGGGGAGGGCGGTTTTGCGATGGAAGCACGACGGAGGCGGGGAGTACGGCGGGGAGTACGGCGGGAAACTGGTGGACGTATCGAGTGCGCAGCCGGTGAGAAACGTGGGAGCGGTGAAGGTTGGGGGGGCACTTTCGGGACCGGATTTTGAGGCGGGATTTGTATGAGCCGATTGCGGATTTGCGGAGGCGGATCCTCGGGGAACGGTGAGGGCTTGCGGGCAGGCGAGGGTGGAGGGGGCGGCGTTTTTACGGCCACCACAATGGAATGGGCCCCGGCGGCGTGTCCCGTCGAGGCCCATGGTGCAGGCGGAATTGCGAAGAGTGCGCTTTAGAGGCGCTGGCGGACGCCGTTGCCGCGGGCTTCAAGCTGGACTGCCTGCTGGCCGTGCTTAGCGGCGAGGGCCTGAGACTCTTCAGCCGCACGGCGGGCCTCCATGGCGAGGCGCTTCTCGCGGTCGATGGGTCCCTGGATCATGGCCGGCCATTTGTGCGTCATCGCGTAGTTGTTTTTGCGCGCGGCGAGTTCGGCGGCGGCGGCTTCGTGCTTCTTGGCTTTGGCTTCAAACTGCTCGGCGCGGAGGGTATACTGCTGGGCGACTTCACCATGCTGCGCGGAGGTCGTAGCGGCCTGGGCCATCTGCTGGAGGTTCTTTTCGTTCGCGGTTTGGGCTCCCAGCAGCAGCGTGCTCGCGCCCACTAAAATCATTGCCCGGATCATCTTGGTCATTGCTGTGTAGCTCCTATGACCCCATTAAACCCGGTTAGGGCTACATGGCAATATCCGCAAAATTACGGAGTGTTGAGTTCCTGGGTAAGGATGGGCAGGAACTTTTCTGGATCGAGAGGGCCCTGGTATTTCTTGCCGTTGACGAAGACGGAGGGGGTGCCCTGGACGCCGATGCGGTCCCCTTCGGCGATGTCGCGCTCGACCTGGGCCTTGATGGGGGCGGAGTCGAGGGCGGCGACGAATTTGGGCATATCGACGCCGAGGTCCTTGGCCCAGTTGAGGACGTTCATTCGGTTGATCTGGCGGGATTGTTGGTAGAGACGGTCGTGCATAGGCCAGAACTTGCCTTGTTGATGCGCAGCGAGGCTCGCCTGAGCCGCAAGCCGGGCTTGGCCATGGGTATCGAGGGGGAACTGCTTATAGACGAGGCGGACGTCCTTGGGAAAGGTTTTAAGGGCAGTTTCGAGATGGCTGATGGCCTTGATGCAGTAGGGGCACTGGAAATCGGAGAACTCGACGAGGGTGATGCGGGCGTTTTGGGGCCCGCGGGCGGGGGCGCCGTCGATGTTGATGGCGACGGGGTCCAGTAGAGGCCGATTACGGTTGGCGGCCTGTTTGACGAGGGGGGAGGCTTCTAGGGTTTTGCGGATGTCCTTACCGGCCTTGGCGGCGGCGACAGCTTCGTTGGCCAGGGTCTTGCTGGTGCTACAGGCGGGGTCTTCGACGCGGCACTGGGCGAGTTGCATGGGGCACCCGCAAGGGCAGGCCATTTCGCGGAGCACCTTGAGGACTTCGGTTTTCTTGGCGGGGGGGAGGCCGGTGAAGTCGACGCCAGAGAGGTCGGTGGCGGTTTTCCAGTCCTGGGCGAAAAGGAGGGTGGCGAAGAGGAGAAAGCCGAGACGGAGC
Source organism: Bryobacterales bacterium (assembly GCA_038215275.1). Classification (GTDB taxonomy): domain Bacteria; phylum Acidobacteriota; class Terriglobia; order Bryobacterales; family Bryobacteraceae. The sequence goes on from JBBQRA010000027.1 coordinate 10,290, forward strand.
ATGTCTCTATTGTGCACGGTAAATTCGGTACCGATGTGCGGGCGGAGGACGTGGTGCCGGAGGGCAGGGTAATTTTGTGTCATGAGAGTGCCGGCGTTCCTGGAGATTGAGGATGGAGAGTCGGCAACTTTTCGAGGCAGAGTTGCCGGGTACGTCGGGGCGGCCTTCGATGCCGGGGTGGCTGCGGGGGCTGGTATACGCCACGGAAGGGCCGGCGGATGTGATTGAAGAATCGGGCGATAAGCCGCGGCGGCCAGCGGGGCGGCTGCCTTCGTTCGAGATGTTACAGGAGGCGCAGCGACGGGCAGCAGTGGCCGGAGTACTAAAATTGGCCCTTTGATTGCTGGCGGAAGGGGCATTATGGCAAAACATAACCGAAAGACAATGCCAGGATTTCATCCAGAGGTGCTGGCCGTTCCGAAAGGGGCCTTTACGTTTGATGAGGCAGATGTGCGGGAGCTGGCGAACCACCTTTGGATGGCGCGGGGCGGGCCCCAGGGATCTCCGGAAGTGGACTGGGAACGGGCTCTGTTAGAGCTACAGGCTCGCGGCAAAAAAGTGAGCGGATGATGAGCGCGGCGGAAAGATTGCCCCTTCGCACGCAGAAGGTGAAAGGGAAGGGTCCATCTTCAGGCGGGCAATCTGGGGATACGCAGGGATTACCGGAGCAAGCGGAATCGAACTCCGAGAGCGTGTCGGAGTTGCTCGAAGAGGGGCAGACATTTGAGGCGGTGGTGATAGCGGGGGTAGAAGAAATCGACGAAGTGGAGGAACTCAAAGTGCAGGAAATCGAGCCAAGGCAGGAAATCAACCAAGTGCAGGGAGTTGATGAAGTGGAAATTTCTGAACGGGAAGAAATCTACGACGAAGCCGAGGTCGACGACGGAGAGGAAATCGACGACGAAGACGAGATCGACGATGAAGATGAACTCGACGATGAGGATGAACTCGACGATGAGGATGAGCTCGACGATGAAGATGACATCGACGACGGGGAGGAAATCGACGAGGAGGAGGAAGTCTAAGTTAATCTAGTGTAATATGCTTCGGATTTCTATTCTATTACTGTGCGGCGGTGCGCTCGCCGCGGCGCAGACGACGCTGGGTTCGTTTACGGGCCGGGTGCAAGACCCATCGGGAGCGGCGATCCCGGCCGCGAGTGTGACGGCAACGAATACGGCGACGGGGTTCGCTTATAAGGCGGTGACGAACAACACGGGTTCGTTTTCGTTGCAGCAGTTGTCGCTGGGCGCCTATGATGTCGCTGTGGAGGCGCAGGGGTTCCGGCGGGCGGTGCAGCGGGGGTTGGAATTGAACGTGGCGCAGACGCGCTCGCTCGACTTTTCCCTGGACGTGGGGCAGGTCGAGCAGACGGTGGAGGTTTCGAGTGCGGCGACGGAGTTGCAGACGGCTACTTCGGACCTGGGCACGACAATTCAGCGGAAAAAGCTGATTGATTTGCCGCTGTTTGTTGGCGGGAATGTGCGGAATTTGGAGCAGTTCATTTTCCTGTCGCCGGGCGTGACCGGAGACGTGACGAATACGCAGATTTCGGGTTCGCCTTCGCGGGGCAAAGAGGTTTTGATTGACGGGATCGGTGCGACGGGAATTGAGTCGGGTGGCGTAATTCCGGGCAATGCGCGGCCGTCCGTCGAGACGATTGGCGAGTTCCGGCTGCTGCGGGCGAACTTCAACGCCGAGTACGGGCGGACCGGCGGCGGCATTCAGATTTTCACGACGCGGAGCGGAACGAACGATTTCCACGGGGCCCTGTTTAATTACCTGCGGAATGACAAGTTGGACGCGCGTGGCTTCTTCCAGCGGGTGCGGCCGATCAACCGGCAGAATGAGTTTGGGGCGACGCTGGGCGGGCCCATTGTAATTCCGCGTCTGTATAACGGCAAGAACAAGAGCTTCTTCCACTTCGTCTATTCGGGTTTCCGGTTCCGGCAAGGGGCGCCGAACACGCTGCAGAGTTTGATTCCGCTGGACTTCCGGCAGGGCGATTTCAGCCGGCTGGCGTCCCCCATCTATGACCGGTCGACCGGGGCTCCTTTTCCGGGGAACCAGATTCCGACATCGCGGTTTTCGAGCGTGGCGCGCAACATTCTGCCGCTGATTCCGCAGCCGATCAATGCGGGGTTGTTCAATAACTACCTATCGGTGGGGCGCGGGGCTTCGGATTCGAACCAGTACAATCTGAAGCTGGACCATGCTTTCTCGGATCGGAACCGGATTAGCGGGTTCTTCAACCGGGACTATCTGCTGCAGGCGGATCCGGAGACGATTGCAGGGCCGACGACGCCGGGGCGGACGGTGGGGAGCCAGAACACACTGGCACGGCTTTCACACGACCTGATTTTGTCGCCGACCACATTGAACCACTTGAACTTGGGCTTTACCCGTTTCCGGGTGACGATTGACAGTTTTTCGCTGAACCAGGGCTGGCCCACGCAGATTGGCCTGCGGGGGATCAATGACGGAGCGAACAATGGATTCCCTTGCGTCGAGTTCGTCGCGTCGGGGTATACGCGGTTGGGTGATCCGAACTGCAATGCTCGCGTGCTGCAAGCGAATAACGCGTTTCAGGTGAACGAGAGCTTGGCTGTGGTGCGCGGGTCGCACAACTTGAAATTCGGGTTCGACTATCGGTTCATGGAAACGAACGGGATTGACAACTTCCAGGCGCCGGGGTTGTTTCAGTTCAATGCGCTGGAGACGGGGTTGCCGAACGTGGCGAACTCCGGGAACGCAATTGCGAGCTTTTTGCTGGGTGATGTGAACCGGGGGACGACGCGGGTGTTTGGGTATTTTCCGCGGAACCGGTATCAGTATTGGGGATTTTATGCGCAGGACGACTGGAAGGTGTCGCGGAAACTGACCCTAAATTATGGTCTGCGGTACGACATCTTTGTGCCACGGTCCGAGAAGCTGAACAACCTGTCGAGCTTTGACCCGACGCTGCCGAATCCGGCGGCGGGGAACCGGCCGGGGGCGCTGGCGTTTCTGGGCGAGGGGACGAACCGCAATGGGCGGACTTCGTTTGCGGATACGGACTACAAGGCGTTTGGGCCGAGGTTCGGGTTGGCGTATGCGCTGACGCCGAAGACGGTGCTGCGGGGCGGCTACGGGATTTACTATGCGGCGGGGAATGCGGCGGCGGGGCAGCGGGATTCGCTGAACATGTCGAACGGATTCATTTCGACGCCAGTGTTTCAGTCGTTGAACCAAGGGCTGACGCCGGCATTCAACTGGGACAACGGGTTTCCGCAGAACTTCCCGCGGCCTCCGTTTATCGACCCAACGGCGGGGAACGGGACGGCGATGCGGTTCATCGGGCCGGGAGACGGGCGGATGCCGCGGTTCCAGAACTGGTCGGCGACTGTGGAGCGGGAGTTGGTCTCGCGAGTGAATTTAGAATTGACGTACCTGGGGACGCGGGGGACGCGGATAGGGAACGGGTTGGTGCGGGCGAACGAGGTGGACCCGCAGTACCTTTCGTTGGGTTCGCTGTTAAGCCAGCCGTTTGATTCGGCGGCGGCGGTGGCGGCGGGGATCCGGAGTCCTTTCCCGGGGTTCCGCGGTTCGGTGGCGCAGGCGCTGCGGCCGTTCCCGCAGTATCTGGACCTGGACAACCGGACGAACCCGGCGGGGAGCAGTAGCTACCACGCGTTCCAGACACAGCTTTCGGCGCGGCTGAATAGCGGGTTAGATCTGCAGATGGCTTACACGTTTGCCAAGACGATGTCGGACGCCGACATTCTGGCGGGCGGCGGTCCGGCGGGACAGACTACGTACAACCGCGAGCTGGAATATACGATCGCGACGACGGACGTGCCGCATGTCTTTGCGCTGAGTTACAGCTATGAGTTGCCGTTTGCGAAGAAGAAAGTTTGGGGCGGGTGGGTGCTAACGGGCATTCATCAGTACTCGAGCGGGGTGCCGATCACGCTGACGGCGAACAATACGCTGCCGTTGTTCAACGGCGTGCTGCGGCCGGACGTGGTGAGCGGGGTGAACCGGGCGACGAACGTCGATGGGTTCGACCCGGCGGTGAATACGTGGATCAACCGGGACGCATTCCGGGTGCCGGGGGCGTTGCGATTCGGGACGTCGGCGCGGGGCTATACGGACCTGCGAGCGCCGAATTTCTTGAACGAGAACTTCGGGCTGTTGAAGAAGTTTTCAATTCGGGAGCGGTTTACGGTGACGGTGCGCGGGGAGTTGTTCAACGCGTTTAACCGGACGGTATTTGGCGCGCCGCAGGGGAACGTGAGCAACGCTTTGTTTGGCCGGATTACGGCGCAGTCGAATGCGCCGCGGAACGGGCAGGTGGCGTTGCGGCTGGACTTTTAAGTCTGGCGGAGAGGGAAGCTGAGATCCACCGGGGGATGGTGGATCTCAGCCAGCGATAGTGCGTGAAAAGGCTTTAGAATTAATCGTTTGCGGATTGGCAACCGGACTGCTACCGCCCGCGCTTTGGCTGAGGAAGCATGGGGTTCGGCGGGATGGGATACTTACTGCCCAGGCTTTCCGTTTGGGTGGCCCGCGCGCCGGGGCGGACGCGGTATGAGGAACGGGTGTCTGTGGTGGCCAGGAAGACATTGAAGATCCGTCCGGAACTGCACGTGCATTAGTTAGCGCGGGCGACGTCGCGGGGGACGAGGCGGAGGGCGGCATAGACGATGACGGCGGCCATAAGGAGATAGCAGGCTCCGGTGAACGCCATCAATTGGTCAATGCCGATGGCGCCACGGGCGAGGCCTCCGAGATAGGGCGCGAAGCCCGAGACGAGGCAGCCGACGAGGTTGAGAATGCCGGCGGCGGTGGCGCGGTAGGCGGCGGGGACGACGTCAAAGGCCGAGGGCGCTTGGTTGGCGATGATCATTCCGGAGCAGAAGCCGAAGGCCGCGGCGGCGAGGCGCATGCCGTTGAGCCCGGAGGCGGCTCCGAGGAGATAGATGCACGGGCCGGCTCCGCAGAAGGCGGCGAGGACGATCCAGAAGCGGGCGGCTGGGTTCGTTTTGCGCCAAGCATCGGAGGCGATGCCGCCGAGGAAGAGTCCGGCGAGGGTTCCGGCCTGCGGATAGATGGCGGCTTCGCGGCCGGAGACCTCGAGGCCGAGTTGGAACTTGTCGTAGAGGAAGGTGGGGAGCCAGGTATAGACGAGATAGAGGCCGAAGGTGGCGACGGCGACAAAGGCGGAGACGACCTGGAGGGAGGGGATGCGGAGGAGGCGGAAGAAGTCGGCCATGCGGGCGGGAGGCGTGCCGGGGGCGGGGAGGAGGATATTGGCGGGGAGGCGTTTAAGGAAGAGATAGAGGGGAGCCGAGTAGAGGAGGCCGATGGAGCCGAGGAGCCAGAAGGAGGCTCGCCAGTGGAGGCGCTCGGCGATGAGGCCGCCGAGGGAGCCACCGAAGGCGACGCCGACCATCTGGCTGGTGGCGAACAGGGCGATGGCCTTCGAGCGGGTTTCGGGGCCGTGGGCATTGGCCATGAGCGCAAAGGCTGCGGGCATGAAAAGCGACTCCGAGATGCCAAGGAGGGCGCGGCAGACGAGGAGGCTCCAGCCTTCGGGCGCGAAGCCGGAGAGAACGGTGAAGAAGCTCCAGAGGGCGAGGCTGCCGGCGATGATGGCGGGTTTGGGCCAGCGGTCGCCGAGAACGCCGGCGAAGGGGGAGGCGAGGCCGTAGATCCAGAGGAAGAGGGCGCCCATCATGCCGAGCATGGTGTTCGAGAGCCCGAACTCGGCTTGGAGCGCGGGGAAGAGGGTGTATAGAACTTGGCGGTCAGCGTGATTGAGGACGTACGCGGCCCAGAGCAGGCCGATGAGGACCCACTTGGGCTGGGTCATAGGAGATCGTTGAGCGGTTGGCCGGTCTGGTCCTCAAGTGAGTTGGCAATTTTAATGGGGCGGCCGATGGGGGTGTCGTATTCCTTGTTCCAGTCGATGCCGAAGGCTTTGTAAATGGTGGCGAAGAGGTCTCCCATGCTGGTGGCGCGGCTGGTGACCTGGGCTCCTTCGGCATGGGAGGCCCCGACGATGCGGCCTCCGGCGATTCCTCCGCCGCCGATGGCGAGGGACCAGCAGTTGGGCCAATGATCGCGGCCGCGATCGTTGTTAACGAAGGGGGTGCGGCCGAATTCGCCCATGGCGAGGACGACGGTGGAATCGTAGAGGCCGCGGTCTTTGAGGTCGTCGAGGAGGGTGGAGAGCGTGCGGTCGAGGGGCGGGCAGAGGCGGTCGCGGTGGCCCTCGTCGTTCTTGGCGTGGGTGTCCCAGGAATTGGAATGGAAGCCGGCGGCGGTGACGAAGCGGGTGCCGGCTTCGATGAGGCGGCGGGCCATGAGGGCGCTTTGGCCGACGGCGTCGCGGCCGTAGCGGTCGCGGAGCTTGGCGGGTTCCTTCGAGAGATCGAAGGCCTCGCGGACGGCGGGATTGAGCAGCATCTTGGTGGCCTGGGCCTGGAAGCCGTCCATTTGGGCGTGCTCGGCGCCTTCGACCATGGTGCGATAGCGGCGGTCGATCATCTGCAGGAACCCTTTTCGATTCTCGACGGCTTCGGCGGAGACGGACTTGGGGAGGGAGAGATCGGTGATCTGGAAATCAGGCTTGGAGGGATCCGGGATGCACATCGGATCATATTCGGGGCCGAGGAAGCCGGAGCGGAAGTAGTCCTCGTATTGGCGGGCCTTCTCCCAATGGGGGGTGAGGACGTGGGGCGGCATGCTGTTGCGGGCGCCGGTTTCCTTGGCGAGAATGGAACCGATGCTGGGGAACTGCATGGCGGGATTTACTTCATGGCCGGTGATGGCGTAGTGGGTGCCCTGAGGATGGTCGCTGCCGCGGGTGTGCATGGAGCGGACGAGGGAGAGGCGGTCCATGCGGCGGGCGAGTTGGGGGAGGAGTTCGGAGATCTGAATGCCGGGGACGTTGGTGGAGATGGGTTGAAAGGCGGAGTTGGGTTTGGGGTCCCAAGTATCGATTTGACTGGGGCCGCCTTCGAGCCAGAGGAGGATGCAGGACTGGGCTTTCCCGTTGGGCTTGGCGCGGAGGAGGTCCGCGAGGTTGAGGCCGAGGAAGCCGAGGGAGCCGGCGGACAGGAAATTTCTGCGCTGCATGTTAGTGGTTCTCCGCGAATTCTCTCGAACAGAGGACGGCCCAGAAGAGATCCTTCCAGGCTTCGTTTCGGTTGGGTTGGGCGGACAGAGCGGTGAGGATCTGTTGGCGCTCGGCGGCGTCGGGGGTGCGGCCGAGGGCGGTGAGGTAGAGGTCGTTGAGGATGGCTTCGTCCGTGGCTTTGCTCGCGAGCAGTTTTTGGAGGCGGCCTTCGGAGGCGGCCAACTTTTCGTTATAGATGGGCCCGGCGAGCATGTTGAGGGCCTGGCCGAGATTGGCTTTGCCGGAGCGCTCGGGGAGGGCGAGGCGGTTGGGCCGGCCGTAGAGATCGAGGAAGCGGGAGTGGAAGAGGTCGGGCTCGCGGAGTTGGATGGCGCGGGTGCCGGCTGGGGTTTGCTGGGTGACCTTGCCGTTGGCGGTGACGGTGGTAGTGAAGCGTTCGGCGACGCCGGTGACCTGGCCGATGGCGTCGAGGAGGACCTCGGCGAGGAGGGGGCGAGGGAGGGCGTGGCTGTAGTTGACGCGGTCGGCGCGGTTAGTGGGATTGGTTTCGGCGGAGAGTTGATAGGTGCGGGAGGTGACGATCAGGCGCATGAGGGCGCGGAGGTCGTGGCCGTTGCGGCGGAACTCGGCGGCGAGGCGGGCGAGCAGTTCGGGGTGGGTGGCGGGATTGGTGGAGCGGAAGTCGTCGACGGGATCGACGAGGCCGCGGCCGAAGAACTCGGCCCAGACGCGGTTGACGGCGGCTTCGGCAAAGTGGGGGTGCTGGACCATCCAATCGGCGAGGGCTTTACGGGGGTTCTCTTTGTCAGAGGGAGGGACGACGCGGCCGTCGAGGAGGGTGGGGGTGAGGGCGGCCTTGGTGCGAGGGTGGAGGGTTTGGATTTTGCCATTGACTTCGCTGTTGCCCATGCCCTCGTTGAGGGGGTGATCGAAGATGACGTACTCGTTGCCGGTGTCGCCCATTTTGAACATGCGGCCAAAGAAGGCGGCGAGGCCCCAGAACTGATCCTGGCTCCAGGTTTCATAGGGATGGTTGTGGCACTGGGCGCATTCGAGCCGGCGGCCGAAGAAGACGCGGACCTCTTCGGCCATCGTCTCTTCGGGGGAGCCGATGACGTCGTAGGGGAGGAAGTGGCGGGTGGGGCCGTCGTAGCCCTGGGCGGAGAGGCGTTCCCAGGCCATGCGGTCGTAGGGTTTATTTTTGGCGATGGATTCGCGGATCCATTCGCCGTACATCTGACTCCACTTGGCGTTGATGCCGTTCGAGAAGAGGGCGACGCGGAAGAGGTCTTGAAAGCGGAAGGTCCAGTAGTCGGTGAATTCGGGGGTGGCGATGAGGGCGTCGATGACGCGTTCGCGCTTCTTGGGATCGGTGCTTCTGACGAACTCGGTGACGCGGGCAGGGGGCGGGAGGGTACCGGTGAGGTCGAGGCAGACGCGGCGGAGAAATTCGACGTCGGAGGAGAGAGCGGCGGGGAGGATGCGGAGGCGGCGGAGTTTGCCGGAGATGTGTTCGTCGATGAAGTTGTTTTTGGGGACGACGGGATAGTTGGCGATGGGGTCGCCGATGACGCCGACGATGACGGCGGCGGCTTGGCCGGCGGCGCGGATTAGGATGGAGGTTTCGCCGAGTGCGGCGGGGGTGACGAGGCCGGATTCGGCGACGGTGGCGATCTGGCGGTCGCTGGCGAGGTAGAGGGCCTGGGCGGTAACGTCTTCACGGCGGCCGTTGGCCATGATGGCGGTGACTAAGAGGCGGTGTTTTTGGTCCTTCTCCAAAGCGAGGATTTTTGGGTAGACCTCGAGGGCGGTGACGCGGCTGGTATCGTCTTCGGGGGGGCCGAAGGGGGCGCCCTTCTGGATCCAGTTGGTGATGGTTTGATACTCAGGGGAATCGACGGCGAAGCGCTTACCGCCGCCGTGGGGCGTTGCGCCGGTGGCCTTGCGGAGGAGGAGGCTTTCGACGGGGTTCTGGAGGTTGATGCGAGGGGTGCGGGCGGTTTTCGATTCGGCGGAAAGGACTTGGAATTCTCCGCCCTTGACTATCCATTCGTAGTCGTCCTGGGGGAAGAGGGAGGCGGCGGAGAGCTTGAGGCCGCCGCGACCCTTGACGCCGCCGTGGCAGGCGGGGGAGTTGCAGCCACGCTTGGTAAAGATGGAGCCGATGGCGGAGCGGAAGCGGAATTCGGCGGGGCCGGCGGCGGTTTCGATGCGGCCGGCGGCGGTGGCGTTCAGGTTGCCGTAGGTGGCGGAGACTTGGATGGGGCCGGGGGTTGCCGCGGTGACTTGGCCGGCGGGGGCGTTGGGGGTCCACTGAGCGGAGTCGGTGAGGTCTTGCGTCGAGCCGTCCGGGTATTCAGCGATGAGGAGGAGTTGTTGGGTGGCGCCTGCGCGATGGAGTTCAAAGGTGGAGGGGATGAGACGGACGGCGACGGGGTCGGCGGCGAAGGCGGTGGTGGCGAGGAGGAGTAGGAAGAGTTTCATGGGGTTGCCGCCACGATCATGAGGGGGATCGGTTTTTCGAGAATGGGTGCTGCGAAGTGGCCTTTTCGGACGGGCCGGACGGTGAGTTTGGGGTAGGCCGGGGAGGCGGAGAGCGGGGTTCCTTCGGCGACGTGGAGGAGGAGGGAGAAGCTTTGGGGTTTCGGGGTGTAGCGCTCGATGCGGCCGGCGTTGGGAAGCGGAGGGCGTTCGATGGGGTTGTCGGCGCCGGGGAGGACGGTGACGCCGGGGGGCAGGCCGGTGAAGGTAGCGACAACGGGATCGCGGAAGTCCTCTTCGCGGTCGAGTTGGAAGGTGATGACGCGGGCGGCTCCGATGGCGAGGTTCAGGCGGTCGTCGGGGAAGTCGATGCGGCCGGCGTGGGGGACTTGGGCGCGGAGGAGGACGCGGTAGAAAAAATCGGAGCGGCCGTGGTCGGTGGTGATGTTGCGGACCTGGACTGTGTAGTCGCCGGGGGTAAGAAGGAAGGTGGTCTTGGCGTGGATCATCTTCATCATGTACAGGCCGTTGTTGTTGCGCTTAGTGTGGACGTTGGTGGCGACTTCGCGGCCGGTGGAATCAAAGACCGAGACGATGGGATTGAACTCGGGGAGGGTGGCTTCCGGGGTTTCGATTTCGAGAGCGATTTGCAGGGATTGCTCCAGGTGGAGCTTGGCTTTGTGGACCTGGGCGGGCTTGGCGATACGGCCTTCGAGGATAGCGGGGACGAGGAGGATGGCGGTGCCGTCTTCTGAGCCGGGGACGCGGGCGGGGGGCGGGGGTTGGGTCTTTTCGTCACCGCCGCGGCGGTGGAGTTGGGCGAGCCAGTCGGGACCGAGTTGCCGGACGAAGCTGCGGGGGTTCCAGTCGGGACGGGCGACAGGGTGGCGGAGGGGGAGCGGGGCGATGCCGTCGCGGATGCGGAGATAGTAACTGGCAGCGGGTCCGCCGTGGCCGGAGAAGCCGGTGACCTGCACGCGATACTGACCAGCCTGCTGGACGATGTGCGTTAGGCGGGCCTGGGTGGAGAGGCCGGGGAAGAAGAGGTCCTCATCGTGGAAGGCGAGTCGCTTCCAGCTTTTGGGGGAGAACCAACTTTCGGGGGCGGGTTCGAGGAGGGTGACGACGGGGTCGAAGGCGGGGGAGGCGGAGACGGCTTCGAAGGTGAAGGCCTGGCCTTGTTTGGCATCGAGGGTGAAGGTGTCGGCTTCGCCGGGTTCGGCGAGGAGGCCGTTGACGATGAGGGGGGCTTTGAGGAGGAGATAGGGCTTTTCGAGGGCGATGGGTTCAGCGACGACGTGCCAGGAGACGGCGTTGGTGATGCCTTGAGGGCCGATGGCGCGGAGCTTCTTCTCGCCATATGTTACCGATGTATCTAAACTGATTTCGACGGTCATCTTGTCCGGAGTGGCGGAGAGGAGGCGGGCGTGGACGCCGGGTTCGTCGATGGCGAGGGAGTGGAGGGAGGCGAGGGTGGTACCGGTGACGGTGAGTTGGTAAGTGGTCCCGGGGCGGCCGGCGAGGGGGTGGACGGACTGGAGATTGGGCTCGGGGGCGAGTGCGGGCGTGGCGAGGGCGGCGGTCCAGAGAATGATCGCGACCCGTCCAGCCAAGCGGCTCATACACCTAGTGTAGGGGCATATTCCTGCCGGCGATCCCCTCCGTCCAGAAGCCGGGACGTTTCATGAACTTACGGTTAGAGACGGGATTCGGCAGGGTTGCTGCTGTTCGGGATGCTGGACAGAAATTTCCCGATTTAGCGGTTTCGGATTGACTCTCAAGTCGATCGGATTGATGCTCGTGTCAAAGCCTATGGGCGAGTGTTCCCGTTTGGCTCTCCCGTCCTGAGCCCCACGCCGTAGTGGCTTTTAATTCAGTTTCGCAAGGGAGCAAGTTTATGAATTGGCATATCCGAATTGCCTGTGTGTTTTCGTTTCTCATGGCTTCGTTGCTATGGGCCCAGCCAACCGCCACGATTGTAGGCCGAGTTTCCGACCAGAGCGGCGCCGTGGTGGGAGGCGCTACTGTTAAGGCGAAGAACGTTGCGACCGGGGCCGAACGCACCACGACCACCAGCGAGAGCGGGGACTACGAACTCCCTCTGTTATCGATTACGGGCAGCTATACGCTGACGGTGACCCGGGACGGCTTTCAGATTCAAGAGATCAAAGGGCTGGCGCTGCAGATTGATCAGCGGGCGCGTATTGATGTGACGATGACGGTGGGTAGCGTGACCGAGCGTATTTCGGTGACGGAATCCGCGCCGATTGTGAACACGGAGAGAGGGTCGATCGGGCAGGTGATTGGGAATCAGAAGATTGTCGACTTGCCTTTGAACGGACGGAACTTTGTGCAGTTGGCGGCGTTGCTGCCGAGCGCGGTGATTGGTACGTCGGGCATTACGGGGGCCACGGTGGTGGCGGTAAGCGGCGGCCGGCAGAGCAAGACCGAGTTTCTGCTGGACGGTATCAGCATCAATGAACAGCTTTTTGACGGCGTGGCGCTGCGGCCGTCGGTGGACGCCCTGCTGGAATTCAAGGTGCTGGCGAACTCGTTTTCGGCCGAGTATGGCCGCGGGAACGCGGTGCTGAGCGCGACGATCAAGTCGGGTACGAACCAGTATCATGGAACGTTATTCGAGTTTCTGCGGAACGATAAGTTGGACGCGCGGAACTTCTTTATTCCGCGGAAGGCCGCTTATCGGCAGAATCAGTTCGGGTTCGCTTTTGGCGGGCCGGTGGTGATTCCGAAGTTATTCAACGGGAAGGATAAGAGCTTCTTCTTCTTGAACTATGAGGGGACGCGGATCCGGCAGGGACGGACTTCGAACGCCATTGTCGCTTCCGATGCGCTGCGGCGGGGCGATTTTTCGGCCATTGCGACGCCGATCCGCGATCCGCTGACCGGCGTGGCGTTTCCGGGTAACATCATTCCGGCGAGCCGGTTGAACCCGGCGACCACTTACTTCCTGCAGTTTGTGCCGCAGGCGAATACGGCGCAGGGGACGTTTGTGTATGGTGCGCCGTTCCGGAGCGATCCCAATCAGGGGAATGCGCGGTATGACCATGTGTTCGGCGCCAGTGACACGATGGCGGTGCGCTACAGCATCAACCATGTGCAGAACTTCACGCCGGGTGCCTTTCCGCAGATGGGCGGTTTCAATCAACGGCAGCGGGTGCAGAACCTGGTGCTGAACGAGACGCACATCTTCAGCCCGACGACGCTGAACGACCTGCGGCTCGGTTATACGCGGATGCACAACGCGAATCTGAATCAGGGCCTGGGAACGAACCATACGGCGCTGTCGGGAATTCGCGGATTTGAGGAGACGAGCCAGAACTTTCCAGGCTTCCCGAATCTGGGAATTACCGGATTCCAGGGCATTCCGGGCAATGCGTTTCAGCCGCTCGTGAATCCGACGAACTCGTATCAGATTGTAAATACGGTATCGTTCATTCGCGGGGCGCATACGTTGAAGGCCGGCATCGACTTCCGGAATTACCGGTTGACGTCGACGAACTCAGCGAACTCACGCGGCAACTTCAGTTTCAATGGGGGCTACACGGGCAACGGTTTTGCGGACTTTTTGACGGGTTATCCGGTGAACGGGTCGCGGAGTTTTCCGCGTAATCTTTTTGGGCAGTACGAGACGCGCTGGCACTTCTTTGCCCAGGATGACTGGAAGATTTCGCGGAATGTGACGCTGAATCTGGGTCTGCGCTACGAGATGAACCTGGCGCCCACGCCGATGTTGGGGCAGGCAGCAAACTTCAATTTCGAAACGGGCCGCTGGGCCGCGGCGACTTTCAACGGCCAGATCAACACGGTATCGCAGCAGGTGGCGCAGTTTGCCTTTCCGCGGTTCCAGAACCTGATCGACAAAGCAACGGACGTGGGTTTGCCGAACAAGATGGTGAATAACCGGTTCAACGACTTTGCGCCGCGCGTGGGCTTGGCGTGGCGTCCGTTTGGCAACAATAAGACGGTGGTCCGGACCGGCGCCGGCATCTTCTACATGATGACGAGCGGGAACAATGCGGTGAGCACGCCGGTCATCAACGTTCCTTTCATCGTGGACGAATCGAAGCAGCAGCCCACCGCGGGTGGGTTCCCGACGCTCGATGTGCGGAACTTCTTTGATCCGTTCAGCGCGAATGCGAACTTCACGACGCCGTTGACGTTTGGTTTGAACCCGAACATGAAGACGCCGACTATGTACCAGTGGAACTTCGCGATTCAGCGAGAGTTGGCGCGGGATCTGTCGTTGGAAGTGGCGTATGTGGGGAATAAGTCGTCGAACCTGGAGCGCTATCTGCCGCAGAATCTGCCGCGGATCAGTGCGACGGACACGCGGCCGTTCCAGCAGCGGCGTCCGTTCCCGCAGTATGGCACGGGCACTTACTATGACACACGCGACAATGCCAATTACAATGGGCTCGAAGTGAAGCTCGAGAAGCGGTTTTCGAAGGGCGTGAGTTTCTTGGCATCGTACGCATGGAGCAAGTCGATTGACGGCTCGACGAACGACCAAGGCGGCGGCGACGGCGCGGATAACCCGTTTGATTTGCGGACGATGCGCGGGCGGTCGAACCTGGATGTGGGTCAGCGGTTCGTGCTGAGCTACGGCTGGGACCTACCGTTTGGCAAGGGCCGCCAGTTCCTGACGGATATGCCGAAGGCGGCGGAGCTGATTCTGGGCGGTTGGCAGTTGGGCGGTATCTACACGGCTCAAGGCGGCTTCCCGTTTACCCCGGTGATTGCGAGCGATCCGCATAATATCGGGTTTGCATATGCGCGGCGGCCGGATGTAATTGGCACCGGGAAAGTGGACGAGTGCCGGGCGGAGCGGTGTTTCAACATTGCCGACTTCCGGGTGCCGCAGCCGTTTGTACCGGGCAACGCGGGACGGAATATCCTGCGCGGGCCGGGAATTAACAACTGGGACTTCTCGTTGTCGAAGAGCTTTTACTTCCGGGAGGGCATGTCCCTGCAGTTCCGGACGGAGTTCTTTAACGTCTTGAACAACACGCAGTTCTTGAATCCGAACGCCAATATCGAGTTGCCGACGGTGGGTGGCCGGGTGTTTGCGGCGCGGGATCCGCGAATTGGTCAATTTGGTCTGAAGTTCTACTTCTAGACTAATTCCGGTCGAAACGGGATCTTCGCGTGCGGTGAGTTGCCCGCGAAGGTCCCGTTTTGCTTTGGGGTTGGTGGTGTCGGGTAAGAGTTTCGTGTGGCGGGAACGTGGCGGATTGAGACGTTGATTCGGCGGGGATCGGGCGGCGTGGGACGTGAGTGTTGAACGGGAATTAGGGCACGGGATGGCGACGCGACGGGCGGCGGGGCTGCGGAATGAGACTGGCTGAAGCTCAGCGCTTTAGCCAATCGGTCATCCAGCGGAGGTTCCGTTCCATCAGGTCGCGCTGATGGGGCTTCTCGGTGAAGCCGTGCCCTTCGCGGGGATAAACGACGTATTCGACGGGGATGTTGCGGTCGCGGAGGGATTGGTAGATGGGAGCGGTGTATTGCCAGTCGAGGGCGCCGATCTGAAGGAGGGTGGGCGTAGTGATGTCCTTGAGCTTGTGGCCGTAGGAATGCCGCGCATAGTTCTCGGGGACTTCGTGGGGCTTGCCGCCGAAGTAGGTCCATAAGACCTCGCGGGAACCGTTGAACTCGCCGTAGTAGGTGAGCCAGTCGACGGCGGGAGCCCCTACCGAAGCGGCTTTGAAACGCTTTGTCTGGGCGATCGTGGCACCGGAGAGATAGCCGCCGTAACTCCAGCCCATCACGCCGAGTTTGTTGGGGTCGGCGATGCCGCGACGGACGAGTTCGTCGAGGCCAGTCATGACGTCATCGTAGTCGCCGACCCCTTGCGACAAGGTATTTTTGTGGCGGAATTCGGCTCCGTAGTTGGCGCTGCCACGGAAGTTGGGGGCGAAGACAGCGATGCCACTCTGAAGAAAGGCGACCGTTGGATAAGTTCGGCCGTTGGGGAACGCGGTGAGGGCGACTCCGGTGGGCCCTCCGTGGAGCTCGGTGACCACAGGTACGGGGGCGCCGGACTTGTAATCGAAGGGCAGCCAGAGGACGCCTTCGATGGCCAAGCCGTCGCGGGCCTTCCATTGAACCACCTCGCTCTTCACGGTGGGGAGGGTGGAGAGGGTGGAGTAGACGCTCGTGAGTTGCCGCTCTTGGCCGTTTTCCCAGAGGACGATTTCGGCGGGGTGGGCGGGGTTCGTTTTGAGGAAGACGGCGCGGGAGAGGTCCTGACTGAAGCTGGCCGTGCCGGCGATGAACGCGTCGAGGCGACGGGCCTTGCTGGGGGCGAGGTCGATCTCCCAGAGATCGTCCTGGGTGCCTTGGCCGGCGGTGAAGCGAAGGCGCTTGCCGTCGGGGGACCAGGTGTAGGCGTTACCGTTGCGGAAGACGTCGAAGGGGAGGAATTCGGTGACGTATTGGATGTTGCCGCCGCCGGAGGGGACCAGGCCGATGTGGCGCTCGTTGAAATAGTTGAGCGAGCCGACTTGGGAGTGGAAGGCTACCGACTTGCCGTCGGGCGAGTAGCTGGGTTCGGCGTCGCGGCCGGGTTGGGTAACGAGCGGGGTTTCGGCGCCGGTGGCGAGGTCGATTTCGAGGATATCGACGTGGAAGATGTCTTCGGGCTTGGGCGTTTGCTGGACGGCGACGGCGGCGCGCTTGCCGTCCGGCGAAAGCGCGTAGGAGAGGACGTGACGTTTGGGCCCGGAGACGCGTTTGGGTGGTGCGCCGGAGAGGGGTTGGAGCCAAAGGGCGGTGTAACGGTTGGTTTCGCGGTTGACTTCGGGGTCGGCGGGGGGCGGATTGTCGGTGGTCAAGTGGGCCAGGGAGTTGCCGTCGGGGGACCAGGAGTAGGTGTTGACGGCGTTGGCGAGGGACTTTTTGCCGACGACGATTTTGCCGTTCGACACGTAGGCGAGGAGTTTACTATCAGGCGACCAGCGGGGACGGTTGCCTTTAGCGACTACGGTGGGCTTGCCGTTGGGAAGATCGGCGCGATGGACTTCGCCGTTGAGGACGTAGGCGTAGGCCGTGCCGTCGGGCCGGATTTGCGGGTCTCCGAGGGCGGGCAAGGCCATCAACGCTTCGATGGTCCAGACCGCCGCGGCGACGAAACTAAACAAGGATGTCCTTGATGGGCTTGCCGTAGTCGACATCGATGCGCTTACGGCCGGGGATGTCGAGGCGGCGGGGGTCGAGGCCCATCTGGTGGAGAACGGTGGCGTGGATATCCGTCACATAGTGGCGGTTCTCGACGGCGTGGAAGCCGATCTCATCGGTCGCGCCGTGAACGACGCCGGCTTTGACGCCGCCGCCGGCCATGAAGACGGAGAAGCCGAAGGGGTGATGGTCGCGGCCGTTGGAGGCCTCGGCACCGGGGGTGCGGCCGAACTCGGTGCCCCAGACGACGAGGGTTTCATCGAGGAGACCGCGTTGCTTCAGATCTTTGAGCAGGGCGGCGATGGGCTGATCGACCTTCATGGCGAGGTCGGAGTGGTTTTTCTTGAGATCTTTGTGGGCGTCCCAGGCGTTGCCGGCGCCGCCGTGATAGACCTGCACGAAGCGGACGCCGCGTTCCGAGAGCCGGCGGGCGGCGAGGCAGACTTCGCCGAACGGCTTGGTGATCTCCTGGTCGAGACCGTACATCTTCTTTGTGGCTTCCGACTCTTCTTTGAACTGGATGGCTTCGGGGACGGCCATTTGCATACGGAAGGCGAGTTCGTAGGACTTGATGCGTGCAACGAGGGCGGGATCGTTGGGATACTCGACGGCGGACATGCCGTTCAACTTGCGCAGCAGGGCGAATTCGCGTTCCTGATCGGCTTTCGAAAGTTCGGCGCCGGGGGAGACGAAGGGGAGGGGATGATCGGGATTGACGTCGAGGGAGACGCCGGCGTGTTCGGGGCCCAGGTAGCCGGAGCCGTGGGTGCCGTTGCCGCCGCAGCAGTCGCCGGGCGGTTCCCCGAGGACGACGTAGGCGGGGAGGTTCTCGTTCATCGAGCCTAGGCCGTAGTGGACCCAGGAGCCGAGGGTGGGCAGGTAGCCGTCGAAGATGTGGCGGCCGGTGTGGAACTGAAGGATGGCGCCGTGGTCATTGTCGGTGGTCCAGGCGGAGCGGATGAGCGAGACTTCGTGCATCTGGTCTCCGATGTGGGGGAACCAGTCGCTGACGAGGACGCCGTTTTTGCCGCGGGGCTTATAGCCGGTCTGCATGGGATAGAGCGTGAGCTTGATCTGGTGCTGACCGGGGACGAAGGCCTTGAGATTTTCTTTGACGAAGGGGTTGGTAAGTGTTTCGCGATGCGGCGTTTCGGAGAGTTGCTTACCGGCGTGCTTGTTGAGTTCGGGCTTGGGGTCGAAGGACTCGACGTGGGAGACGCCGCCGAGCATGAAGAGCCAGATGACGCGCTTGGCTTTGGGGGCGAAGTGGGGCTGGACGCCGGCGATGACCTTCTGGGGGAGCAGGGAACCGAGGGCGAGACCGGCGAGGCCCATGCCGGCGTCGGCTAGAAAGATGCGGCGGCCTTTGGGGTCGGAACAGATGTTGCGGGCCATGGGGGGACTCTCCTCTTATCGGATGGTAACGAAATCGTTGTGGTTGAGCAGGACGTGCACGAGGCTTTCGCGGCGCTGCTGGGACCCGTCGAGATAGGCGGCGGATTCGCGGAGTTCGTCGGCCTTGGCTTTTCGGCCGAGGAGGCGTTCAAAGACCGCTTGGACGAAGGCGTTGGGATCCGTGACGGAGGCGAGGTCGGCGGCGATGGCGCGAGAGACGGTGAAGCTGAGTTTGCCGTTCGCGAGGGCGAGGGCCTGCTGGGGGACGATGCTTTCGCTGCGCTGGAAGCACTCGATGGGGCTGGCGGCGTCGAAGACCTTGAGCATGTCCATTTGCAGGTCCGGCGCGGTGCGGAAATAGAGGCTGCGGCGGAAGACGTCGTGGCCCTTGGTTTCGTCAATGTCGGGGCCGCCTTGCGTGAGGTCCAGCTTACCGGCGACCTGGAGAGCGGAATCGCGGACGACTTCGGCTTCCATGCGGCGGACGTTGGCGCGCCAGAGGGTGATGTTGTCGGGGTCGGCCTTGAGTTGGGCCGGGGCGACGGTGGAAGCGAGGCGGTAGGCTTTGGAGGTGACCATGAGGCGGTGCATCGCCTTCATGTCCCAGTTACGTTCCATGAACTCGACGGCGAGCCAATCGAGGAGTTCGGGGTTAGTGGGTTCCTGGCCGCTTTTTCCGAAGTTGAACACGGTGGAGACGAGGGGGGCGCCGAAGTGGCGGGCCCACATGTGGTTCATGGCGACGCGGGCGGTGAGCGGGTTGTCCTTGCCGGTGATCCACTTGGCGAGGGCCAGGCGTCGGCCGGAACTGGAGGCGGGATACTTGGGGCCGATGGGGGTGTAGCCTTCAGCGGGTTCCTTAAGGAGCTTGGTGGCGGATTCGAGGCGCGCTGCCGCGGCTGTGTGCTTGTTCTGGGCGAACTCGTGGCGGGCGCGGATCATCTCGGCGTCGGCTTTGATGGCGTTGGCTTTGAGTTCGAGTTTGCGGGCCTCTTCGGCCATCTGCTCCATGTTCTCCGGGACGGGGGTTTGGAGGGTGGCGAGGTCGGCGCGGATGCGGGCTTCGAGGGCTGGGAGATCGGCGTGGCGGAACTCGAGTTCCTTGGCGAGCGCCGCGATGATGGCCTCGGGTTCGGGTTTCTCTTTCGCCTTCTTGAGAGCGGCTTCCGCTTTTTCGATGGCGGTTTTGGCTTGGGCGACGAGGTCCTGGACAACGAAGGGACGGGCGTCGGGGAAGGTGTCGGTGAGCGGGAGGGAGACGCGTTCGAATTTGAGTTCCGGCTTGCCGAAGAATTTCGGGATGCCGGGCTGCATAACCGCGGAGGTGTCGGGGGTGGCTTCGTTGCCTCGGATGAAGCGATAGGTGACGGCGTCGGAGTTTGCGTCGTAGACGCGGGGGAGGCCGTCCTTGAGGGTGTCGGCTTCGCCGGGGATACGGTCTGTGCGGATGTCGTGGGACTCGAAGAAAGCCCGGAAGCGGTAGTAGTCGTTGTGGGGAATCGGATCGTACTTATGGGTGTGGCAGCGGGCGCACTTCATCGTGACGCCGAGGAAGGCGGCGGAGGTATACTCGGCGGCTTCCTGGAGCCACACGTTGCGATTGAACATGTACCAGTTGCGGACGAGGAAGCCGGTGGCCCGGGCGGTGTCGGGGTCGCCGGGGGCGAGTTCATCGCCGGCGAGCATCTCCTGGATCATGCGGTCGTAGGGTTTGTTTTTGGCAAGGGACTCGATGGTCCAATCGCGCCAGCGCCAAATGTGGCGGGCGCTGTAGCGGACCTGGCCGGACTTGCGGTAGCCGTACCAATCGGAGTAGCGCCAGATATCGAGCCAGTGGCGGCCCCAGCGTTCGGCGTGCTGGGGGCTCGCAAGGAGTTCATCGACGACGCGTTCATAGGCATCGGGGCTGGAGTCGGCGACGAAGGCTTTGACTTGGGCGGGGCTGGGGGGCAGGCCGATGAGGTCAAGGTAGACGCGGCGGAGGAGGGTGGGGCGGGCGGCTTCGGCGACAGGGGTGACACCTTTTTTGGCGCGAGGGGCGGCAAGGAGTTCGTCGATCGACTTCGCGGCGGGGCGGACGGGGGATTTGTAGGCCCAGTGGCCCGAGGCGGCGGAGATCCACTCGGCGTCGGGGTTCGTTTCGGCGCCTTCGTAGGGGACGCCGGCTTTGACCCAGTCTTCGAAGATTTTGACTTCGGCGTCGGGGAGCTTTTTGGCCTTGAAGGGCATGCCGGGTTCGACGACATGCGCAATGACTTTATAGAGCTGCGATTCGGCGGGATGGCCGATGGTGACAACGGGGCCGTGTTCGCTGCCGGCGAGAAGGGCTTCGCGGGTGGAGAGGTCGAGGCCACCCTGTTTGACCTTGGGGTTGTGGCAGCCGATGCACTTAGCCTTGAGCAGGGTCATGGCCGGGCTGGGGGCAGCATCCGGCGCTGCTTGTAACAGGCCGAGCGTCGCGGCACATCCTACCAACCACCGCATTCTCATACCTCCAGACTAAGCCATAGTCTAAGAAAGCGTACTGCGCTGTCCAGTCCTGCGGACGTATTCAACCTGTCGTCCAGCCGATGGGCTATCCTATCCGCATGGTGATCGACGTACACAGCCACTGGTGGGAATATCCCCGCCACTTCTCGGACGATTTCAAGGCTCAGGCGCGGCGGGCGCGGGGGGACCAGGACGAGGTGGACCTGACGGTTCGTTACGAAGATTACCGAGCCGGGGCGACGCTTTGCGATAAGACGATCGTGTTTGGCGGGAAGGCGAAGTTATCGGGGCTGTGGGTGCCGGACCAGGAAGTAGCTGGTTATGTGGCGCAACACGCGGACCGATTGATTGGGTTCCTTGCGCTCGATCCGACGCAGCCAGGGTGGCGGGATGAGCTCGAAGAGGGGCATCGGAATCTAAAGCTGAAGGGCATCAAGCTGATGCCGATGTATGCGGGTTTCTATCCGCAGGACCGGCAGTTTGACGACTTGTGGGCGTATGCGCAGAAGCATTCGCTGCCGGTGTTGCTGCATACGGGGACGACGTTTGTGGCGCAGGCCTCGCTTGACTGTACGCTGCCACGTCACTTGGATGACGTGGCGACACGGTTCCCGGAGGTGCGGATGATTTTGGCGCATCTGGGGCATCCGTACGAGGGTGAGTGCGTGGCGACGATCCGGAAGCATCCGCATGTTTATGCGGACTGTTCGGCGCTGCACTACCGGCCGTTCCAGAACTACCACTCGCTGATGCTGCTACAGGAGTATGGCGTTTGGCACAAGCTGCTGCTGGGAAGCGATTACCCGTTTACGACGATAGACAAAACGTTTGCGGGGATGAGGGCGCTGAACGATATGCTCGAGGGGACTCGGCTTCCGCGATTGAATTTAGACCGGATGGAGGAGATGTTCCACCGGGATTCGTTAAGCCTGCTAGGGATCGACGCCTAGGTCGGCGGGGGTGAACATGGCCGCGGCGGTTTGGTGGAGACGCTTGACGATGGCCTCCACTTCAGTCATCGGGATTTGGCCGGTGGTGCCGGTGACGGACAGGCCGGCGACAAAGCGGCCGGGTTCCTGGAAGACAGGGACCGCGACGCAGCGGACGCCGATCTCTTCTTCTTCGTCGTCGAGGGCCCAGCGCTGCTTGCGGACGATGGTGATTTCGCGGAGAAGCGCCTTCGGATTGGTGATCGTGTTCTTGGTGTACCGGATGTAAGTGGGCTTGGCGAGGAGGCGGTCGAGGATATCGGGCGGGCCCCAGGAGAGGAGGATCTTGCCGACGCCGGTGCAGTGGAGATCCATGCGGCGGCCGACATAGGTATCGAACTTGATGAGGCCGGGAGCATCGGCCTTCTGAATGTAAACGCCTTGGTCGCCGTCGGGGACCGCGAGATGGACCGGGAGACGGAGTTGATCGGCCAAGGCGCGCATGTGCGGCATGGCGAGTTCTGCAATGGAAAGCCCGCGAACCATGCCCTGGCCGAGGCCATATGCCTTCAGGCCTAGCGTGTAGTGCAGGGAATCGGCGCGCTTCTGAACGTAGCCGAGACGCTCAAGGGTGACGACGATGACGTGGGCAGAGCTTTTCGGAATGCTGAGCTTCCGGCTTATTTCGGAGATGTTCAGACCCCGGCGGGAGCCATCGAGATACTCGAGGATGGCCAAGGCTCTTTCCACAGCGGTCGCGTTTGCAGACATGTACCCTCCTTCCAGCATTCTGAACGCGCGTAACATTAAGGGCAATCGGCAGCCGTGATTCGTTCGGGATGCTGGACAAAATGCGTGCGAGGGTTGACCGTCGCCGTCGGGCTCCGTAGGCTTAGGCTATGATTGTCGAGCCGCAAGCGGTTGACTTTGATCGTCCCGGAGTGACGCACTATCAGGTGGCGTTTCCTCTGGACGGGGCCTGGGGATATTCGCTGGTTCCGTTGACGTTGATCAACGGGGCATTGGGCGAGAACGCCAACGGGGTGCTGGTTTTCGGGGGTACGCACGGGAACGAGTACGAGGGGCAGATTGCCGTGAAGCGGCTTTGCCTGGACCTGGATCCGGCGCGGATGGCGGGGCGGGTAATTCTAATGCCGCAACTTTCCGAGAGCGCTTGCCGGGCGAATACGCGAGTTTCGCCGTTCGATAACGTGAACATGAACCGGGCGTTTCCGGGGAATCAGCGGGGGACATTGTCGTCGCGGATTGCGAATTTTGTGACGACGCGGGTGTTTCCGCTGGGCCGGGTGGTGATCGACATCCACTCGGGTGGACGGGAGGGTGCGTTTCCGATTTGCACTTCGTTTCACCCGATTCCGGACGCGGCGCAGGCGGCGGAGATTGAGACGGTGGCGCGGCTGTTTGATCCGCCGTTCCTGTTCATCTACTCGTCGGCGATGGCTTCGGGGTTGCTGACCGACGAGGCGGAGGCGCGGGGGAAGATTTCGGTCGGCGGCGAATTCGGGACGGGGGAGACGGCGGATCCGACGGGGATCCGGCACGCGTACGAGGGCGTTTGGAACGTATTGCGGCACTATGGGCTGGTGGATGAACCGGTGCGCCCGATCCGGGCGGCGGGGTCGGCGGCGTCGAAGTTGGTGGCGGCGGCGGAGTTGTCGGCGTATGTGCCTTGTCCGCGGGACGGGGTTTGGGAGCCGTTGACGGAGTTGGGGGCGGCGGTGGAGAAGGGCGAATTATTGGGGCGGTTGCATGATTTTTCAGATCATGCGGAGACGCCGATGGAGATCCGGGCGGACCGGGCGGGCTACTTGTTGATGATGCATCGGAGTGCGCGGCCGTTGAAGGGTCAGACGCTGTATGTGTTGGCGGAGGAGGTGGTGCGATGAAGATTGCCAGTGTTGAAATTATTGTCTTGAAATCGCCGGGCCTATACAACAACTCGGATTCGGCGGCGGAGCCGGAGGGGCCCACTTACATGGGTCTAGCTAAGATTACTACCGATACCGGGTTGACCGGGTGGAGCGACATTGAGACGTGCGCGCCGGTGGCCAAGGCTTGCGTCGACGCACCCAAGTGGAGCCTGGAGCCGGGCATGGAGTGCTTCGACGGGTTGGCGACGCTGCTGATTGGCGAGAACCCTTTGGAGGTGGAGCGGCTTTGGTATCGGATGTACCGCGGCAGCATTTACTACGGCCGGAGAGGAGTTGCGTTGCAGGCGATTTCGGCTTTGGATGTTGCGCTTTGGGACATTTGCGGGAAGGCGTATGGGCAGCCGGTGCATGTGCTGCTGGGCGGGAAGTGGCGGGATCGGGTGCGGGCGTATGCGTCGACGTTGTTTCGGTCGAACCCGGCGGCGATGAGCGAGGCGGTGCAGCACTACACGGGGCAGGGGTTCACGGCGGTGAAGTTTGGATGGGGCGGATTCGGGCAGAACGAACGGCGGGATTTGCCGTTAGTCGAGGCGGCGCGGGAGGCGTTGGGGCCGGAGCGGGATCTGCTGGTGGACACAGGATGGTTTGTGGAGCGGACGCCGAAAGAGGCGATCCGGCTGGTGGATTCGCTGGTCCCGTACAAGCCGTATTTTGTGGAAGAGTTGCTGCATCCGGAGAACTATGATGGATACCGGCAGGTGGCGGAGGCGGTGCGGGTGCCGATCGCCTGTGGCGAGCAGGAGGCGACGGACTGGGGCTTTCAGCAGCTAATTGAGCGCGGGGGCGTGGACATTCTGCAGCCGGATTTGACTCGGTGCGGCGGGTTCACAGTGGGGCGGAAGATTGTCCACATGGCGGAGCGGGCGAACCGGTTGGTGGTGCCGCATTCGTGGTCGTCAGACTTGTTGACGGCGGCGTCACTGCATCTGACGGCGTTTCAGCGGCGGGCGGAGTTCGTCGAGTTCAATACTTCGCAGGGGCCGTTGAGCCGGGAGTTGGTGAAGAATCCCATCACTCTCGAAGACGGCTATCTGCGGGTGCCGACGGGTCCGGGGCTGGGCGTAGAAGTGGACGAAGCCGTGGTGGAGAAGTACCGGATCGCCTAGCGGCTAGGCCGGGTTGTGGCAGAGATTGCACTCGTTGGAGGCTTTGTGTTGGTCGTGGCAGGCCATGCAGGAGTTCATGGTGATCGGTTTTTCCTTCTTGATCACGTCGCTTTCGGCGACGTCGCCGTGGCAGTTGGCGCAATCAGCAACGGCCGTATGAATTTTGTGGGAGAACCAGACGTAGCCTGGAAGCTTGTAGACGCGAACCCAGGGGACGGGTTCCTTTTTCGCGGCGTACTCGGCGAGGAGTTGGATGTGCTTACTCTCCTTCTTTACGGCGGTGTGGCAGGTCATGCACTTCGATTCGGCGGGGAAGGTGGCGGCTTCGCCTTTTCCGGGCATGGTGTGGCACTCGTTGCACTTGAGCCCCATCTTGATATGGGTCTTGTGGCTGTAGGGGATCGGCTGGTCCTGCGCCACGAGGAGCGCAGCGAGGAGGCTAAGGCAGAGCAAACGCAACGTAGGAGTCTCCGGATTTGGTGGAAAGGCGGGCGCCGCCGCCGCAGGCGATGACGATGTACTGTTTGCCGTTCACAGAGTATGTGGACGGGGTCGCGTAGCCGCCAGCGGGGAGCTTGGTTTCCCACAGGATAGCGCCGGTGGCCGCGTCGAAGGCGCGGAACATCTCATCGCGGGTGGCGCCGATGAAGACGAGGCCGCCGGCGGTGAGGATGGGGCCGCCGAAGTTCTCGGTGCCCACATCTTTGTCGGTGGTGTCGTTTTTTCCGAGGACCTTCTGCCAGAGGAACTCGCCTTTGTTGAGGTCGATGGCGGTGAGTTGACCCCAGGGAGGCTTGATGCCGGGGTTGCCTTTGTCGTCGCGGAGCTTGCGGATGCCGCCGAGTTGATAGGGGTAAGGTCCGCCAGGAGGCGCGTCGACGATCTGCATGATGGTGGGGAGGTTTTGGGAGTTCACGTAGAGGATGCCCTTGGCGGGATCGACGGCGGCGCCGCCCCAGAGGCCACCGCCTACGGTGCCGGGGACGACCGCCGTGCCGCGTTTGCTCGGCGGAATGTACATGCCTTCGTTGATCCAGTCCTTCGACATTTCAGTGAATTTCGCTTTCACTTCGGGGGTGACGTCGCTGGGTTCGTACCGCTGGGGGGAAAAAGGAGGGGGCTTGAGAGGGATGGGTTGGGTCTTGGCGGTCACCTCGCCGGGGACGTCGGAGGCGGGGAAGGCGCGCTCTTGAACGGGGAGGAGGGGCTTGCCGGTATTGCGGTCGAGAACGAAAACGTAGCCCTGCTTGGTGATCTGGGCGAGAGCGGGCTTGCCCTTCCAAGTGAACAGATTGGCGTTGACGGGAAGGTCGTAGTCCCAGATGTCGTGATGGACGGTTTGATAGTGCCAGAGGCGCTTGCCGGTATTGGCGTCGAGGGCGACGATGGAGTTGCCGAAGAGGTTGTCGCCGACGCGATCGGCGCCGTAGTAGTCGTAGGACGGGGAGCCGAGGGAGACGAAGACGACGCCTTTCTGGTCGTCGACGCTGATGCCGCCCCAGGCATTGGTGCCGCCGCTGGTTTCCCAGGCGTCTTTGGGCCAAGTGTCGTAGCCGAACTCGCCGGGGTGGGGGATGGTGTGAAAGATCCATCGGCGCTGGCCGGTGCGGACATCGTAAGCGCGGATGTGGCCGGGGGCGGCCATGCGGGGTCCTTCGCCGACGCTGGAGCCCATGATGATGAGGTCTTTGTAGATGACGCCGGGGGAGGAGGAGCCGTTCATGGCGCCGGGGGGATCGCGGTCGAGGTCCCTGGCGAGGTTTACGGCGCCGTTTTCGCCGAAGGTGGGGATGGATTTACCGGTTTTGGCGTCGATGCCGAAGAGCTGGGGGCCGGCGGCGTAGAAGATGCGCGCTTCTGATTTATCTTGCCAGAGCATGACACCCCGGCTGACGCCCCGGAAGCGGGAGGCGGGCGGGGTA
>JBBQRA010000028.1:0-35067 GCA_038215275.1 Bryobacterales bacterium
ATTCGTCATTTTACTTTCCTTCAGAAATGCAGAGCGGCTGGTTGGGCAGGATCGAACGAAGGGAATGAACCGGACACAACGACAGATGCTACAGGCTTTCAAAATAGCACGGCTGAGGGCCCTTCGGGTTAGAGAGCCTCAATCTCTTCTTCAAGCTGCTGTTTGCGGACCAGGTCCGCGTAGTAGCCATTCCGCGCTAACAGCTCCTCCGCTGTGCCGATTTCGACGATGCGGCCGTGTTCCAGCACCACAATCCGATCGGCGTAACGAATGGTCGAAACCCGGTGCGAGATGAGCAGCGTCGTCCGCCCTTTCATCACCGAACCGAGTTCCGCCAGGATCCGCGCCTCTGTCACCGTATCGACACTCGACAACGAGTCATCCAGAATCAGAATCCGCGGATCTCGCAGAACAGCGCGGGCGATAGCTGCCCGTTGTCGTTGCCCGCCCGACAGGGTAATCCCCCGCTCGCCGATTACCGTCTCCAGGCCCGCCGGGAAGCCCGCCACGTCTCCCGTCAGCCCCGCCACTTCCACGGCCTTGGCTAGCTCTTCCGCGCTCGCCGCCGGCCTTCCCAGGGCGATATTCTCCCGCAGGGTCATTGAGAACAAGAACGTCTCCTGCGGCACGATGCTGATCTGCCGCCGCAGTTTCGCCGGGTCGTATTCACGAACGTCCACGCCGTCCACACGCACCGCTCCCTTTGTCGGATCGAGTAATCTTGGCACCATCTGCGTGAGTGAGGTTTTTCCGGATCCCGTGTGGCCCACGATCGCCACCGTCTCGCCAGGCGCCACCCGGAAGCTCACCCCATGCAGCGCCACCCCCGCCGGATAAATCAGTTCCACCCCATCGAACTCGATCTCCCCAGCTAACGCTTCCGGCACCGGTCGCGGCCGCTCCGGCGCCGCAATCGACGGTGCCATGTCCAGCATCTCCCGGATTCGCTCGAGCGAGGCCGTGCCCCGCTGCATCAGGTTGATCACCCAGCCCATGGCGATCATCGGCCAGATCAACATGCCGACGTAAGTCTGGAACATCACGAAGCTGCCCAGAGAGATCCTGCCTTCGAGGACCCGCATCCCGCCCACCCACAACACGATCAGAAAGGCGATACCGCTCAAGGCATGGAGCAGCGGCTCGAACACACCCGTCGTCCGGACGAGGTCGAGATTGCGGCGGATGTAATCCTGATTGAGCTCTTCGAAACGAACCCGTTCCGCCTCGCCCTGCCCGTAGGCTCGCAGGAGCCGCATGCCGGCAATCGACTCCTGCACGCGGCTGGATATTGTCGAAAACACCGTCTGGATCTCTTCAAAGCGAGTATGAATCCGTTGGCCGTAGTACACGACCAAGAAGCTGATCACAGGCGCCGGAGCCAATGCAGCCAGGGTCAACACCGGGTCGACCGTCACCATGACCGAGAAGGCCAACACAAAAATCAGCAACGTTTCGCCGCAGTACATCAGCCCCGGACCCGCCATCATTCGGACGGCGTTCAGATCGTTGGTCGACCGGGCCATGATGTCGCCGGTAGGGAAGCGGGCATAAAAATTCCGGCTCACCACCACCAGATGCGCCAAGACATCGTTCCGCAGGTCGTACTCGAGGTCGCGCGAAACTCCAATCAGAATCCAGCGTTTCCAATACTGAAAAATGCCCTTGGTCAGCGCCAGGCCCAGCAGCGCCGCCGCGGACCAGACCGTAACGCTCCACGGCTCACCAGCCGTGATCGAGTCGATGCCCCGGCGAATCATGAGCGGCAGGGTCGCGCCAAAGACCGCGTTGAGCACCAACGCGCCCAGGCCGAGAAGCAACTGACGCCGGTGCCGGTCCAAATAGGGCCAGAGGAATCGGATCGCTTGCAGCACTACCCTACATCCCTATCCAGTTGGCAAACGTTTTTGACCATTCCATGAAAAGAGTCTTCTGATCCTGCCGTCGACGCCACCAATCTTCCGGGCGGAAGTCCCGGGCCGGGGCAGCGATCATGTGAATCGCCGGTTCGGCCCCGGCCGTCCTCATGATCCGTCCGGCACGGCGGGTATGAAAGTTACTCGTCACCACCAGAACGTGCTTGAAACCCAGGCTGCGAAACTCCGGCATGTACCGTTCGGCTTCGTCCCGCGTCGACTTGCATTCGTTTTGAAGAGGCACGAAAGGGACATCGCTGTAACCGCGCTTCTGAGCAAATTCTATCGACAAATCACTTTCGTAGTGATCGAAGATACCGGCCGGCCCGCTCACGTAGACCTTGGGTGCGTACCCCTGCCGCACCAACTGCGCAGCATGGATGATACGTTCGCCAAAGTGGTCGCCGCCGAGGACGAAAATCGCATCGGCCTTTCGCGGAGCCTCCGCAGTCACCAGGAACTGACCTAGCAGCGGCAGCCACTGGGCGTGGAAAATGGCGAGCGCCGCTGCTACAGCAGCCACTCCTATCCACCGCCGCGCTCCGCGCAGCAACGGCTACTTCTCGTCCTGCTGACGCGTATCGAGATGGCCCACGGTTTTCAGAAGCTGATAGAGACGCTCGACCTCGGCCTCATCTTCACTTCGCAAAAACTGGACTTTTGGCGACGTCAACTGCTTCGGCGCATCCAGTGGGGGCAACGCTTCCCCCCAAAACTGCCGGTGAGGAATCCCATCAATCAACGCTTCGCGGGAATTCCGCCGCAAATGGCGCAGCAACGAATTGGAAGCGTCGAGATCGCCCGGAAAAACGATCAGAATTTTTTCGTCGTCGGTCAATGTCACATTGACGATTAGAGGAGAAATCCATCCGGTGCGGTCCACCCGCGCCACGTCCGTCCAAGGAATCGACCGTTCCCCGAGAACCAACATTTGCTCTTGAATCTCAATCGCGGGCCGAAACGCCAGCAAGAGGACGGCAATCGCACTGACCAGGAAGAGGATTGACGCCACCAGGGCGATCGTCCACTCCGTCGCAAAAACCGTGGAGATCACCGCCAGACCGGCAGCAACCAAACCGGCCCACAAATACTGCTTCGAAGGCGTGTAGCGCATAGCGGGAGACCTACCTGCTTATAGCCTAGCTCCAGGGGGGGCACTCGTCAATTCATTTTGCGGCCTGAATTCCAAGATAGGCGTAGCGCGCCCCGCTGACGACAATGATCACAGCGCTCATCCCAAAGAAAACGTTGGGGTAAAAGCTCAGGAATACCGCAGCCACGGTACACATCAAAATAAATGTATTTGCCTTTCCTAAGCGCGAAGGCGGAAACTCCCGCACCCCTTTCCATCGGTTCAGCGCCATTGCGGCCAGAACTATCCCTAAATCCCGGCCCAGCGCCATCCCCACCAGCCAAAGCGGCATTGCCCCCACATACCAAAGCGCCACAATTCCGCTGCCCACCAAAAGCTTATCCGCAATCGGGTCCATGATCGCCCCAAACCGGGACTCCAAGTGCCACTTCCGCGCCATCCAGCCATCGATGCTGTCCGTCACCGCGATCAGAAACGACACCAAAAGCGCCCAATGGAAATTGCGCTCCAGAATGAGCCAAACCACCGGCGCGGTTCCGATCAGCCGTAAGACCGTCAAAATATTGGGGATGTGCCGGAACACTGTCTAGCCAACCAACGCGTGCGTCACCCGGGACGCCAACTGATCGAAGGTGATGGTTTCGTACAAGGAACTATCCTGCATGATACGCGCCACCAGCGCGGCGTGCATGGCGTGGCCCGCCCTTTCGGCGATGACGTGTCCCAACAGAGGCCGTCCGATCAGAGCCAAATCGCCGATCAAGTCCAGAACTTTATGCCGGCACGGCTCGTCCGGGAAGCGCAACCCGCCCGGATTCAACACTTTCTCTCGATCAAAGCAGACAGCGTTCGTCAAATCCGCTCCGCGAATCAAACCCATATCCCGCATCTGGTCGAGTTCGTATTCGAACCCGAACGTCCGTGCGGCCGCAATTTCGGTAGCATACCGCTCCGGCGTCAGATCTATCTCCATCGACTGCCGCCCCACGAGTGGGTGGTCAAAATAGATGTCGCAGGAGAGCAGGAACGAATCCGCCGGCACAATCGAAATTCGCTTGTTGCCCTGCTCCACCGTCACCGGCTTCACAATCCGGAGGTATTTCCGCCGTTTCTTATAGGTCCGAATGCCAGCCTGCTCGAGCAGTTTCACGAACGGCAAGGCGGACCCGTCCAGGATGGGTACTTCCAGATTGTCGATGTCGATGTAGGCATTGTCGATACCCATGGAATACAAAACACTCAGCAGGTGCTCTGTCGTCGAGATCAAAACACCCTGCCGCATGAGGCTCGTCGCATAGGAGACCCGGGCCACATGCCGCCAACTCGCAGGCAGTTCAAAGTTTGAAAGGTCGGTTCGTCGGAATACGATGCCCGTTCCCACGGCGGCCGACTGGATGGTAATTGTGACGGGAACCCCGCTGTGGAGTCCCACTCCTTGTGCCGATACCGGCTGTGCAACCGTCGTTTCGAAGCGCAAGACGAAGAATACCAAAAATGGTAATCAATTGAAAGCAAAATAGTTAAGCCGCTAAAAGTGTGTCTTTAAAGCAACACATGAGGCGATCCGGACACATTGGAGTATTCTGGAGGCGATGCCGCGTCTCTTCCTAATCGACTCCTTCGGCTACATCTTCCGCGCTTATTACGCTCGCATGCGCATGAATGCTCCGCCGATGCGCACCTCTGCCGGCGTCCCCACGGAAGCAGTCTTCATCTTCCACAACATGCTGAAGAAACTGCGCGAGAAGTATCAGCCCGAATACCTCGCCGCCGTGTACGAATCGCTTGGCCCCACCTTCCGCGAAACCGAGTTCGCCGCCTACAAGGCCAACCGCACCGAAACACCGCCCGACCTGATCGCGCAGGTACCGCTCGTCAAACGGCTTCTCGAATCCCTTCGCATCCCGGTCCTCGAATTCGACAGCTTCGAAGCCGATGACGTCATCGGCACCCTGGCCAAACGCGCCCAAGCCGGCGGTCTCGAAGTCGTAATTGTCTCCTCCGATAAGGACATGCTCCAACTGGTCGGCCCGGGCATCTCCATGCTCAACCCCGCCAAGGATGACACTCTCTATGACCGCGAGAAAGTGAAAGAGTTTATGGGCGTCTGGCCGGAGCAGGTCGCCGACCTTCTCGCGCTCAAGGGCGATGCCGTCGATAACATACCTGGCGCCCCGGGAATCGGAGACAAAGGCGCCGTCGCCCTCCTCGAACAGTTCGGCACCCTCGACAACCTCCTGGCCGAAGGCCCCAATCTCACCAAGAAAGCCTATCGCGAAGCCCTCACGACCCATCGCGAACAGGTCGAACTGTCGAAACGCCTGGCCACCATCCACTGTGAAGTGCCGCTTGACCTCACCCTCGATTCGCTCGTCCTCGCGAATCCAGACCGCCCCGCCCTCGAAGCCTTCTATCGCGAGATGGAGTTCTTCTCCTTCCTGCGCGACTTGGCGCCGGAGCCCGAGATGATCGCTGAAGACTACGCCAATATCACCGTCGAAGACCTCCCCGCCTGGGCCGGCCCCGGTCCTGTTGGCGTAGCGCTCTTCGACGGCCAACTCGGCGTCGCCCGCGCCCCGGGCCAAGCCCGCGCCTGCCCCTCTCTCGCCTTCCTCCAATCCGACACCCCCAAAGTCGCCCACGACTTGAAGGCCCTCTACACCGCCGACCCCGGCGCCCGTAACCTCACCCGCGACCTCCTCCTCGAAGCCTTTCTCCTCACCGCCGATTCCGGCAACGCCGCCTTCGACGCCCTCTGCGAAATCCATCTTCATCAGAAGCCCGGCGCCCGACCCGACCAGCGCGCGGATCTCACCTTCCGCCTAGCGGAAAAGCTTGGCCCCGAAATCGACAAGATCGGCGCCCGCGAAATTTACGAGTCAATTGACCTCCCTCTCGTGCCGGTGCTTGCCGCCATGGAGCGCGTCGGCGTCGAGATCGAACCGAAGCAACTCGCCGTTATGTCGGCGAAGATGGACATCGCCATCCAGGCGCTGACGAAAGAGATCCACGGGCTCGCCGGCCGCGAGTTCAACATCAATTCGCCACAGCAGCTTGGCAAGATCCTGTTCGAGGACCTTAATCTGCCTGCACCCACCAAGGCCGGAAAGAAGCAGATCTCCACCGCGGCCGACGTGCTCGAAGGCCTCGCCCATCCCATCGCCGCTCAGGTGCTCGAATACCGCGGCCTTGTGAAACTGAAGGGCACCTACGTCGACGCCCTCCCCGCCCTGATCCGTCCGGAAACCGGCCGCGTCCACACCACATTCCAGCAGACGGGCGCCGCCACGGGCCGCCTGTCGAGTTCGAATCCCAACCTGCAGAACATCCCCATCCGCACCGAACTCGGCCGCGAGATTCGCGCCGCCTTCATCCCGCCGCCCGGCTGGAAACTAGTCGTCGCCGACTACTCGCAGATCGAGCTCCGTCTACTCGCCCACATGTCCGGCGACCCCGTCCTCGTTGACGCCTTTCAGCATGGTGAGGACATCCATACCCGCACCGCCGCCGAGGTTTTTGGTGTCAACGCGGCTTTCGTCACGCCGGAGATGCGTCGCGGCGCCAAGGCCGTCAACTTCGGCATCGTCTATGGCCAAACGGCGTTCGGCCTGGCTTCCGCCCTCGGCATCCCGAAAAACGAGGCCGACAAGTACATCAAGGCCTATTTCACCCGCTACTCCGGCGTCAAGACCTTCATCGAATCGACCGTCGCCGAAGTCCGGGCCAAGGGCTACGCCGAAACGCTATTCGGCCGCCGCCGGCCCATTCCGGATATGGACAGCCGCAATCCGAACGCCCGCTCCTTTGCTGAGCGCACCGCCGTCAACACGCCTCTGCAGGGCTCCGCCGCGGATCTGATTAAGCTGGCGATGATCCGCATCCAAAAGCTGATCGCCGACCAGAAACTCGAGTCCCGCATGATCCTTCAGGTCCATGACGAACTCGTGTTCGAGGCGCCACCAGCCGAGGTGGAGACGCTGACCACGCTCGTCAAACACCAGATGGAATCCGTACGCCGGTTCGACGTTCCGCTTGTCGTCGACACCGGAGTAGGCGACAATTGGCGCGATGCGAAATAGTTGGCTCATCGCCCTCGCCCTCCTCGCCGCCTGCGGTCCTGCCAAGGTCGCCGAAAAATTGAAAGAGCCGGTCCGCGCGCCGGAAGAGTTCAAGGCCAAGTTCGAAACTTCGAAAGGCGACATTGTCGTGACGGTCAACCGGGCCTGGGCCCCGCTCGGCGCCGACCGGTTCTATGAACTTGTCCAGGAGAAGTTCTACGACGAGCAAAAATTCTTCCGCGTCGTCCGCGGCTTCGTCGCCCAATGGGGCATCCACAAGGACCCCAAAATCAACCGCCTCTGGGCGGCCCGCGAGATCGTGGACGATCCGGTGAAAGAGCGCAACGTCCGCGGGACCCTCACGTTTGCCACGCGCGGCCCCAACACCCGATCAACCCAGCTTTTCTTCAACCTCCGGGACAATACCTCACTCGATGGCCAAGGCTTCGCCCCCTTTGGCAAAGTGACCGAAGGCCTCGAAGTTCTCGACCAGCTGGCCTTCGTCTACGGCGACATCGCCCCGCGCGGCCCCGGCCCGGATCCCCAGTTGGCCCAGCAGGAAGGTAACGCCTACTTCGAACGCACGTGGCCGCGTCTCGATACAATTAAACGAGTCACCATCGTCCCTTAAGGAGCCCCCCATGGACCGTCGCGATTTTCTCCACACCACGGCAGCCGCCCTCGGCACTTCCGTCACCGCCCTTGCCGATGCTCCCATGCCAATGGCGACGCTCGGCAAATCCGGCTTGAAGGTTTCCAAGTTTACGCTCGGCGGCTTCCACATGGCCGTGAAGGGCGAAGAGGAAGGCATCAAGATCATCCGCCGCGCCATCGACCTTGGCGTCGTCATGTTCGATTCGGCAGCAAAGTATCACAATGGCAAGTCGGACGAGGTCTACGGCAAGGCGCTTACCGGCGGTCTGCGTAAGAAGATTCTGCTGATGTCGAAAGCTGAGCTTCGCGATAAGAAGTCGGCGATGGGCCAGCTTGAAATGACGCTCAAGCGCATGAACACGGACTATCTCGACCTCTGGTGCTGCCACGAAGTCGCCCGGATGGACGAAGTCGAGAAGATCTTCGGACCCGGGGGTTCGCTCGAGGCGTTCGTGGAGGCGAAGAAGAAGGGCATGGTCCGCCACATCGGCTTCACCGGCCATCACGACCCCGAAGTACACCAAGCTCTGCTTAAGGGATTCGACGGCTGGGAGACGGTGCAGCATCCGGTCAACCTGATTGACCCCCACTACCTGAGCTTCATTCAGAATGTGCTACCCAAGGTGCGCGCCAAGGGTCTGGGCCTGCTCGCGATGAAGTCGAACGCAATCGGCGAAATCACGAAGGCGAACATCGCCACCATCCCCGAGTGCCTCCGCTACACGCTCAGCCACGACGTCGATACCTTAGTCTCCGGCGTCGAGACGGTACAGCAACTCGAAGAGAACGTGTTCACGGTGAAGACCTTCGAGAAAATGAGCCGCGACGAAATCTCGACTCTCCTCTCCCGCACGGCCAAGGGCCCCGTTGGCTCAAAGATCGAACGGTATAAGAAGCCGGAGAAGACCGCCATCCTCGATCAGCTCGCGCCGCACAACGACGGAGATCCGGTCTAGAAAATGCATACCAAAAGGGCGATGCGCACTCTCTTCGCCCTCTTACTCCCCTGCGCTCTCATTGCGCAGGATGCTGGCTTTAAAGCGGAGGCGCGCCTGGTGGTCATGCCAGTTACGGTGCAGGACGCAAAAGGCCGTCCCATCGATGGCCTGGAGGATGCCAACTTCAAGGTATTTGACAATGGCGTAGCCCAGCCTTTCAGCCTGGATACATTCGGAACAGGTGTGGCCCCGGTCTCACTGATCGTCGCGGTCCAGACCTCCGGCCTTTCGGCCGCGGCACTCGTCAAAGTCCGGCAGATCGGAGCGATGATCCAGCCGCTCGTCGCTGGCGAGCGCGGCTGCGCCGGACTGCTCTCGTTTTCTGATTCGGTGGTCGTACGGCAGCCCTGCACCCGCAATGTCGAGGCCCTCTCCAGCGCCTTCGCCCGACTGGAGCCGCGCTCCCCCAAAGAGGGCCACCTGCTCGACGGCGCCACAGAAGCCATCAAGCTGCTGGATGCACGGCCCAACTCCCGCCGCGTGCTTCTGCTGATCTCCGAAACACGCGACCGCGGTAGCGAAGCCAAACTCGACGACGTTATCCGGGCCGCGCAAACCGCTGGCGTTACCGTATACGCCGCCACCTATTCCGCCTTTCGCTCCGGTTTCTTCTCAAAACCCGAGGACGTCCAGCAGCCGCGCCAAACTCGTCCCCTCCCGATTCCCACAGGCAAGCCGAACTCGGACCCTGTCGGCCAGTCCATCCCGGCGAACACCTCCGCGCAATCGACCGACATCCTCGGCGGCGTCGGCGAACTGGCTCGGCTGGGAAAAGACAAGGCCACCGAGAAGCTAGCCGAGGCCACTGGCGGGGCGGAGTACCCCTTCACGCGCTTGGGCGGCCTAGAAAAGGCCATCCAGAAACTCGGCGAAGAGATCCACTCGCAGTACGTGATAAGCTTCATGCCGAAAGAACCGAAACCCGGTTTTCACACCCTTTCGGTGCAGGTGCAACCCGGCGCCAAACTCCGGATCCGCGCCCGCCCCGGCTATTGGGCGAACGCTACTCCGTGAGTTTTCCATGCCCGATCTCGATAAAGCACTGCAGACCCAACTGACCAACATCCAGAAGAAGACGGGAAAGACGTTGCCGGAACTTTCCACTCTGTTGGCCTTCTCCGGCCTAAGCAAGCACAGCGAACTCCGCGACTACTGCAAATCGGCGCTCGGTCTCGGCCACGGCGATGCCAACACGCTCGTTACGGCTCTTCGCCAAGCCGCCGAGGAGCCGAAAGGCGACGACCCGCTCGATTCCATTTATGCCGGCCCCAAGGCTGCACTCCGGCCGATCCACGAAAAATTCATGGCGGCGATCGCGAGCTATGGGCCGTTCGAAATCGCCCCGAAGAAAGCCAACGTCAGCCTGCGGCGCAAAAAACAGTTCGCCCTGATCGGCCCCACGACGAAGACCCGCGTTGAAGTCGGCCTCAATATGCCGGCCCTCGAAACGGGCCCTCGGCTGGAGGCGTTGCCGCCCGGCGGGATGTGCCCGTATCGGGTCAAGCTCACGAGCCCGGACCAGATCGACGACGAATTGCTGAATTGGGCCCGTCGCGCGTACGACTCCGCCGGCTGATTTTTGCGCGTTCTGGCTATGACTACTCTCTTTTGCCTACTCCTTCTCGCCGCGGAAGGATCCTGGAACCAAATCGAGACTCTGCCGGCGGAAACCAAAATCCAAGTCGTGAAACGCGACAAGAAAAGCCTTCAAGGCGAATTCGTCCGTGCCGATGCCAAAGAGATCGTATTTACTTCGGCAGGTCAATCCGTTACGGTGCCGCAGGTGGAGGTCGTTCGGATCAACCGCTCGGCTGGCCGCGCTCGCAATGCGGTAATCGGCGCGGCCATTGGCGTGGGTGCCGGGGCGGTTCTAGGCGGCTTACTGCGCAAGCGCTTGAATAACGAAAACGGCAACGGCGACCAGGCGCTTGGTGTTGCCCTCGCGGCCGGTGCAGGAGCCGGTGCGGGAACTGGCGCCGCCATGATCCGTTTCGAGACTATTTACCGAGCTCCATAGAAGGAAAACCATGACGAGATTCTCCCTGTATCTCCTGCTCGCTGCGGTCGCCTTCGCAGGCGATATTCGCAAAGGCGGCTCGCTCATCGGCAGCATCTCGTCAAGCGACGATGTGCGTCTCCATGGCTCGCTCGCTGGACAAATTGAATCCGACGGCGATATTCGCGTAGGGGGCTCGCTGGCCGGCAAAATTGAAGCCAGCGGCGACATCCGCAAGAACGGCTCGCTGGTCGGCAAGGTGGAGTCGAGCGGCGACGTCCGAGTCAACGGGTCGTTGTCGGGCAAGATCGAGTCCGGTGGCGATGTCCGCAAGAATGGCTCTCTCGTCGGCAAAGTCGAAGGAGTCCCTGCCATCCATGCTGCCGTGATCTTCTTCTGGGACTTCTTCAAGCTGGAGCGTTAGCGGCACCAACACAGCTAAAATTCGCGCAATAACGCCCGGCAGGGCGAACCATCGGCGCCAACCAACTTCAGCGGCAGGCAGGTCCATTCATACTCGCCTGGGCTGATCTCCGAAAGGTCCAATCCCTCTACCACCCAGACTCCAGCTCCCAGCAGCGTCACATGCGTCTCGAGGCCGTCCTTGGAAAATCCGCCTACCGAAAGGTAGTCGACGCCCACGGAGCGAACGCCGCATGCAACCAAGTACTTCGCGGCGTCTTCCGCCACATAGATAAACTCCTCAACGAACACCGGCTCTCTCAGCAATCGCTTCCGCGAATTCTCCGTCTTGAAGAGGATCCGCTCCCCCGCCCGCAGCTGATGCGGCGCCAACTCCGCCGCTGTTACCGCCACGGGATGGGCGATGGCAATCACACGGCACCGGCCCATCGTTGAATCCGGCGGCCACGCTTCCATCGTCACTCCATCCGCAATAAAATGACGCGGGGCGTCCATATGCGTGCCCGTATGCGCGCTCATGTTCAGGCGGGTAACGTTGCACTCCGCGCCCTGCGCCATACTGGAGATCAGCCCAATGGATACGGCACCGTCCCCCGGCCAAGCCACCATCCCATCAAAACTCGGAGTCGATATGTCCCGCCAAGTGTTCATGCTCCTAATTCTGGCACTGCCCGCCGCCGCGCAAGACGGATGGCTGAAGCTCGACTCCCCGGCTCATTTCCGCACCCTCGCCGACCGCAGTTGGACCTTCGAGAATCAGACCTTCACCACGGTGCGCGATCCCCGAATTCTCGAAGACCTCATTACCAAAGAGACTTTCGACAATTTTGAACTCACCCTCGATTGGCGCATCGACCCCGGCGGCAACAGCGGTGTCAAGCATCACATCACGGAGGAGGTCTTCCTGATCCAGGAAAGGCCCGGCTATCTCCAGGGTCGCCGCGCCCCATCGTCGGAACTCCCGCCCGGCGGCCGCGGCCAGAACTACCTCCGCGGCCTGGAGTTCCAACTTCTCGACGACCAGCGCCATCCGGACGGCGCCCGTGGCCGCAACCGTCACACCGGCGCGCTCTACAACAAACTGGCCCCCACGGCTTCGCCCGCCCATCCGCCGGGAGATTGGAACACGCTGCTCCTCCGCGTACACGCTGGGCGCTTGGAGCACTGGGTGAACGGTCAACAGGTACTCACCGCGCCAATCTCCGGCCCACCCAGCCCCATCGCCTTACAGAACCACGCCGACTCTATAGCGCAGTTCCGCAACATCAAGGTCCGCCGACTCGATTAGACGCTCAGCACCGGGCACGGCGACTCGCGCACAATCGCGTAAGCTTGCGCCGTCAACCGGCCGAGGATCGTGTCATCGGTGCGCCGGCCGATGACCACGAGATCCGCGCCTTGCTCTTCCGCCACCCGGTGGATCAGCTTCGCCGGCGACTCAGCCTCCGTTATCGTCGTCGCGTGGAGGCCGGCTTTTTCGATCGCCTCGTTCAAGGTCGTTTCCACCGCCGCCTTCAGCGCAAACTCCCACGA
The DNA here is from genome assembly GCA_038215275.1 of Bryobacterales bacterium. Lineage (GTDB taxonomy): Bacteria > Acidobacteriota > Terriglobia > Bryobacterales > Bryobacteraceae. The sequence continues at coordinate 12,669 of JBBQRA010000028.1, forward strand.
CGGATCGAACGCCCGCTGTACCCCATCGCCCACCGCGGGCATCGCATGGACGACGATGACTTCTTCCGCTCCCACCTCTTTCGCTGCCGCCAACACATCCGCTGTCCGCGGGCCGAGATCCACGCCAACGACGATATTGCGGAACGTGCCACTGCCGTTGCGAGGCTCTTGCAAATGAGCACCCGTCAGCACCGGTGTCGGCGCATCATGCAACACCTTCGCGGTGATGGATCCTAGAATAAAGCGCCGGAACGCGCCAAAGCCGTGCGTCGCCATCATCACCAAGTCAACGGACTCCGTCCCGGCCAACTTCACGATCTCCCCCGCCGGTTCGCCTTCCACGAGAAACGTCCGGAACCGGCAATTGCCCAGATGCTCCTGGCAGAACGCCGTCAACTGCCGCTCCAGCAGGGGCTTCTGCGCGTCATACCACTCCAGCACCACGGCGCCAGGTACGTCCATCCCTTCGGTCATCATCTCGAACGGCCGCACCGCATGCACGGCCAGAATCTCGGCCCCGCTCGCCTCGGCAATCGCTCGGGCCTGATGCGCCATCCGGATGGATTGCGGCGCGAAGTCAACAGCTAGCAGAATCTTTGTAAGTTTCTTCATGGCACCCACAGAATACACCGGGCAAAATTAAATGTCTACGTACTTGTCCGAATTAGGCATCGCGGGGACGAACATAGAAATCGATGGCCTCTGCCGCAGGAAGATTCTTCGGCTCCGCGGCCGCGTCCGGGTGCGTCGCCCGGTAACGCTCCAGCACCAATCCCTGCATCCGTTTCACCACTTCCGGATACTTCGCCGCCACGTCCGCGAACTCGCCCGGATCCCGCTTCCGGTCGTAGAGCCGGATATACCGCCCCGGCGTCGGCCGCTCTGTCTCGTATCCGTCTCCCCGCTTCCGCTTCCCGGAGCAATGGATAAACTTCCATTCCGGGCTGCTGACGAAAGCCTCCTCGTTCTCAAGATACTGGCTGATGACATGCTTCCGCCCGGCCATCTTCTTCCCTTCGAGATAAGGCCGGAGGCTCTGTCCGTGCTGCCCCGGAAGCGCCCCGATTCCCAGCATGTCCGTAATCGTCGCCGTCACGTCGACGTGCTCCGTCAACGCGTCCACGACCGCCTCCTTTCGCGCCCGGCCTGGATAGCGGATGATCAGCGGCACCCGCAGCGCCGGTTCATAGCCGCAATGCTTTTCAAAGCGTCCGTGCTGCCCGATACAATATCCATGGTCAGCAAGATACACGACGAACGTATCATCCTCCAGGTTCAAGCGCCGTAGCGTATCGAGCACCTCGCCGACATTGCGGTCGAGCATCGCGACCGACGTGTAGTAAGCCGCCTGGATGCCCTGCTTCTCCTCCGGACTCAAGTCGCGGAAGATCAACGGAATCTGCCAGGCATCCTCTGGCCCCACGCTCGGGACATCGAACGACGCCGCCGGGAACCGCGCCGCCATATCGATGGGGAAGTCGAAGGGCGAATGCGGATCGGGGAAGCTGACCCACAACGCGAATGGCTCCTCCCGGTGCTCCTCCATCCATTTCGTCGCCTGCCGCGCGGTGAACGTGCCGCGCATCTCATCGTAGTAGCGCGGATACGGCAACTTCTCGCCGTTCAGCCATATCCTTGCCGGGTCCTTAAATGGCTTCCACGGAGGCTTCGTCTCGACGCCGCTCGGAACAGGCTTCAACACGGGACTGCCGCTCCACGCCTGGTTGATGTCCCGCTCGGTCATCATGGTTTCGAAGCCATACAATCCCGGCGCAGAGGCGCGGTTGAGGTGCATCTTCCCAAAAACGGCGGTCTTGTAGCCAGCTTGGCGGCACTGCTTCGCCAGCGTCGGCCGCTCCGGATCAAGCGAGGTCTGGAGCACGGTCACCCCGGCGGCCGATGGCATCAGCCCCGTCAGCAAACTCTGCCGCGACGGCGTACAAACCGGCTGATTGCAGTAGTGCTGCGCAAACCGCACGCCTTCACTGGCCAGACGGTCCAGGTTTGGCGTACTCGCCCGCCGGTTGCCGTCGCAGCCCATCACGTAGGCCGCATGGTCGTCCGCAATCACGAAGAGGAAGTTCGGCTTCCGTCGAGCCGCAAGTCCGGCCAGAAGTGTTCGTCGCGTAATCATAAGCCCTCAGTCCACAATGCTTGCCAAACCGCGCTTCGAGAGGTCCCAATAGATCACACCGCCGGCCACCGCCGCCACCCCCAGCATCCCCAGCCCCGTCGCCGTTTCCTGCAGCACGATCTTGCCGATCCCGAACAGCGCGCCGTAGATCATCACGCAGCCGCAGAGCCAACAGAGCAGATTGTGCAGCCCATCCCCGGCCGGCTTCACGTCCGGCGCCAGTGTCGCGATCGGCCCCCATCCGTTTTGCGAAGGCCGCGTCCGTCGATAGAAGCTGACGAGGGTATCGCTGCTCTCGGGCGCGGTCAAGAACGTCGCGGCCAACCATGCCGCTGTTGTGATGCCTACCGTGATCATCATCAGATAGGCAAACTGCTCCGGGTCATCGGAATCCAGCCCCCAAATCAATTGGAGCGCCACCGAGACGACAAACGCCGCTCCCATCGCCACCACTTCACTCCAGGCATTGATCCGCCACCAGTACCACCGCAGCAGCAAGACGCCGCCGGTCCCCGCACCCGTGACGATCAACAATTTCCAAGCCCCCGAAATCGATTCCATGTAGAACGTCACCACCGCAGAAACCACCGTCAGCAGCACCGTCACGACCTGCGACACGCGCACCAACTGCCGTTCGGTCGCCTCCGGCCGCCAGAAGCGCCGGTAGAAGTCGTTGACGATATAGCTCGCTCCCCAGTTCAACTGCGTCGCGATGGTGGACATGTAGGCCGCCGCAAATCCCGCCACCATCAGCCCCCGCAGAGAAGGCGGCAGATGATCGATCATCACCTTCACGTAGCCAGACTCTTTGTCCGCCAGATCCGGATACAGAATGATCGACGCCAAGCCTACCAGGATCCAGGGCCACGGCCGCAGCGCATAGTGGGCTATGTTAAACCACAACGTAGCCAACAGCGAGTGCCGTTCATCCTTCGCGCACATCATTCGCTGCGCCACATAACCACCGCCCCCCGGCTCCGCGCCCGGATACCAAACCGCCCACCAGTTCAGCGAGATGTAGACGAGAAACGTCATCATCGGCATCCAAGGCGAATCGAGATCCGGCACAAAGCTCAATACACCGCCCTTGCCCCCTGGCTCGATCCCCTTCGCCCGATCCAATTCCTGTAACTTGAGCAGCATCTGGTCCATCCCTCCCACGGCCTCCACCGCGCAGTAAGCCAGAACGATTACCATTGCCATTTTGATGAAGAACTGCACGACGTCAGTCACCAACACGCCCCAGAGTCCACTCAGCGTCGAAATCAGCGAGGTGACGGCGATCAACGCTATGACTATCCCCAGCGCTACCGCTTTATCCACGTCCAGGATCATCATCAGAATCTTCACCATCGCCAGGTTCACCCAACCCAGCACAATACAGTTGATCGGCAGCCCGAAGTAAAGAGCGCGGAATCCTCGCAAAAACGCCGCCGGCTTGCCCGCGTAGCGAATCTCAGAAAACTCAATATCGGTAGTAACTCCGCTCCGCCGCCACAGCCGCGCGTAAAAGAACACCGTCAACATGCCACTTGCGACAAAGTTCCACCACAGCCAATTCCCCGCCACCCCATAACGCGCTACCATTCCGGTAACAGCCAACGGCGTGTCGGCCGCGAATGTAGTCGCCACCATGGATGTACCCGCCAACCACCAGGGTACGTCCCTCCCTGACAGGAAGAACTCTTCCACGCTTTTCCCCGCCCGAGCCTTGTAGTAGAAGCCGATTCCAATGTTCAACGCGAAATACAGCGCGACCACCAACCAATCCAAAGCACTCAATTGCATTCCGATTAGTATACGAGCCCTCGTCTGCCTTTCCGTACTCGCCCTTCCCACCTTCGCCCAACACGTCAACGTCACCGAAGAGGAACTCCAATGGTTCCCCGGCGTCTCCGACTCCAATAGCCCGGTTCACTGGCGCAATGGCGAGATGATCGTGTTCAATTCGGATGGCATGCCCATCCGCAGTGAAGGCACCGACGTCACCAACCTCCGCCGCGTCCGCGCCGTCAAACTCGATACTTACTTCCACGCCCCCATGTGGATCGAAGCCACCCACCTCGATCCCGACGGCACCCTCTTCGCCTGGTACCACCATGAAGTCGGCGTCGGCTGCGAAGGCAAGTTTCTCAGCGCCCCGGAGATCGGCATGCTCGTCTCGTACGATAACGGCATGAGCTTCTTCGACCTCGGCATCATCCTCACGGCCGGCGAAAGCGCCGACTGCTCAGCCGAGAATGGCTACTTCGCCGGCGGCAACGGCGACTTCAGCGTCCTCCTCGATGAAGAAGGCAAGTACTTCTACATCTACTATTCCAACTACGCCGGCCCCCTTAGCGCGCAGGGCATCGCCGTCGGCCGCCTCGCCTACGACGACCGCTACTTCCCCACCGGCAACGCGTGGAAGCGCTTCGGCGGAGAATGGAACGAACCCGGCCTCGGCGGCCTATCCGAAGCAGCCATTCCCGCGGCGGTCAGTTGGACCAGCCCATATACCGATGCCTTCTGGGGCCCGTCCATTCACTACAACACGTACCTGAATAAATACGTGATGTTGATGAGCCGCTCCTGTTGCGAACCCCGCTGGCCGCCGGAAGGCATTTACATCAGCTACTCGAGCGACCTCGCCAACCCACAATCCTGGTCGCCGCCGCAGCAAGTCCTCGCCAACGTCGGCTGGTATCCCATGGCCCTCGGCCTCGGATCCGGAGAGACCGACAAACGCGCCAGTCAACGAGCCCGGCTATTTGTCGGGAGTGACTCGCGTTGGCTCCTTACGTTCACGAAGTGACGGGTCTGGACGTCGAGACTCGACGTCGCATCCGCTCATTCAAGTGGGCACGCCAAGCTTGGGCAGCACAAAGCGCATCAGCACAATGTAGCCCGCGATCATCGCTAAAGGCAGAAAGATTTCGCTCATCTACAGGGTAAGATGCGATCTTCCACCCGAACGTGACAACGAAAACGGCCGCCCAGGGTCTCCCCCGGACGGCCGTTTTACGTTTTCCTCGAATCGGGAACTATTGACCGGCTTCAGTCTTCAACTTATCGCGCTGTTCTTTCAGCACCGCCTTCCGGCTCAGCTTGATCTTGTTGCCTTCGAGCGCCAGCACCTTCACCATAATCTGGTCGCCTTCGTTCAACTCGTCCCGAACTTCCTTCACACGGCTTTCGGCGATCTCGCTGATGTGCAGCAAGCCGTCGGTTCCCGGGAAGATCTCGACAAACGCACCGAAGTCCACAATCCGCACCACTTTGCCGAGGTACGTTTTGCCCGGCTCAGCCACGGCGCAAATGTCCGTAACCCGCTGGATCGCCTTCTGCGCGGCGACGCCGTCGGTGGCATAAATGTTCACCGTACCGTCGTCGTTGATGTCGATCTTGCAACCCGTCTCTTCCGTGATGCTCCGGATCATCTTGCCACCCGGTCCAATCAGCTCCCGAATCTTGTCGGTCGGGATCGTCATGGTGTGGATGCGCGGTGCATACAGCGACAGCTCGCCGCGCGGCTTATCGATGCACTGCACCATGATGCCGAGGATGTGCAAACGCGCCTTCCGCGCCTGCTCCATCGCCTCTTTCATCAGTTCCGTGGTCACGTTAGGAACTTTGATGTCCATCTGCAAGCCGGTGATCCCGTCCGCGGAGCCAGACACCTTGAAGTCCATATCGCCGTAGTGGTCTTCGGCGCCCGCGATGTCGGTCAGAATGGCGTACTGATCGCCTTCCTTCACCAAACCCATCGCGATGCCGGCGACTGCCTTTGACACCGGCACACCCGCGTCCATCATGGAAAGCGAGGCACCGCAAACCGAAGCCATCGAGCTCGAGCCATTCGATTCGAGAATGTCGCTGACCACGCGGATTGTATACGGGAAGTTCTTCTCCGAAGGAACGACGGCGGTCATCGACCGTTCGGCCAAAGCGCCGTGGCCAATCTCGCGGCGTCCCGCTCCCCGCATGAAGCCCACTTCGCCGACTGAGAACGGCGGGAAGTTGTAGTGCAGCATGAAGCGCTTCGACAGCACGGTCGGGTCAAGCAGTTCAATCCTCTGCTCGTCGTCCTTCGTGCCAAGGGTCGTCGTCACCAAAGCCTGCGTCTCACCACGGGTGAACAGCGCCGAACCATGGGTCCGGGGCAGAATGCCAACTTCGCACTCAATGTGACGAACTTCGTCGAAAGCGCGACCGTCAGGACGGCGCCGGTCTTTCAACATTTCATCGCGGAAGATGCGTTCCTTCAACATGCTGAACAGCTCTTTCGCCTCAGCCTGATTCTCTTCCGTATACTTCTCGATGACCTTCGCCTTCGCGGCGTCAATCCGCGAGTAGCTTTCTAACTTGCCGTACTTCTTCGTGTTCAGGGCGTCGCTGAGTTCGGCGCGGCTGAACGCGTCGATCTCGTTGAACAACTCTTCGTTGATCGTTTTCGGCGTGTACTCGCGCTTGGGCTTGCCAGCCAGCGTCATCAGCTCGCGGATGCCAGCGTTCAGCTTCTTGCAGCACTCGTGCCCGAACTCGATCGCTTCCAGAATCTCGGCCTCCGGAACATGCTCCGCGCCGGCTTCCACCATCACGATGCCGTTGTCCGTGCCCGCCACAATAATGCTCAGCGAAGAGACGCTCGCCTGCGCATACGAAGGATTCGGAACCAACTTACCGTCCACCTTGCCCACGCGAACCGCGCTCAAGACATGATGAAACGGAATGTCGCTGATCGCCAGCGCCGCGCCCGCACCGGCAATCGCCAAAGTGCCCGGGTCGCGTTCCGGATCAGCCGAAAGCAACATGCCGATAACCTGCGTTTCGTGCGAGTACCCTTCCGGGAACAGCGGACGAATTGGGCGATCGATCATGCGGCAAGTGAGAACTTCTTTTTCCGACGGACGCCCTTCTCGCTTGATGAATCCACCCGGGAATCGACCCGTGGCATACGTAAACTCACGGTAGTCCACCGTGAGCGGGAAGAAATCGGCGTTGGGCTTCGGCTTGGGAGCCGTACAGGCGGTGACCAGCACCACCGAATCGCCAGAACGGACAATCACAGATCCATTCGCCTGCTTGGCGATGTGCCCGGTCTCAAATGAGACCGGCACACCAAACAGGTCAATATCTACTTTATGAAGCATTGCTAATCCTTGAACCGAATTGACTCGAAATCAAGGAGACGCGAGGAGCGATTGTACGCGCAGTCTCATCCGCCACCGGAGCGGACTTAATCTAAGCTTTCCACTAACGACGGATGCCGAGGCCGGTAATCAGCGTCTTGTAACGCTGAGGGCTGACGCCCTTCAGATAATCCAGCAGCCGACGCCGCCGGGCTACCATCATCAAAAGGCCACGGCGTGAGCTATGGTCTTTCTTGTTAGCCTTGAAATGATCCTGCAACTGCGTTATGCGCTGGCTCAGGATCGCAACCTGGACCTCTGGCGAACCGCAATCATCCTTGTGGACCTTGTACTTCGCGATTACTTCTTGTTTCGATTCCGCCGCCAGTGCCATGCCGTTAAAGTGGATACTCCTTAGTCTTTCCTTAATCGTTTGATGTCACCTGAAAGAATAACACAAATGCAACGGTCATTTCGGGCTTAATCGTATTCCACCGTCCAAACGGATCGTTTCTCCGTTCAAATAGACATTCTCAACCACGTGCCGCACCAGTCCCGCAAACTCCTCTGGGGCCCCCAACCGGTTCGGAAATGGCACCGTTTTCCCCACTTCCTCCCGCACCGCCGCCGGCAGCGCATCCATCATCGGCGTATCCATTAATCCCGGCGCAATCGAAACGACACGGATCCCCACGCGCGCAAACTCCCGCGCCAACGGCAGCGTCATCCCCGCTACCGCCGCCTTCGATGCCGCATACGCAGCCTGCCCAATCTGCCCGTCAAACGCCGCAATCGACGACGTGTTCACAATCACCCCCCGCTCCCCATCCGCCCCCGGAGCGTTCTCCATCATCGCCGCCGCCGCCAACCGAATGACATTGAAGGTGCCCACCAGATTCACCCGGATCACCCGTTCAAAATCTTCAAGCGCCAGCGGCCCTGCCCTCCCAACGGTCCGCTGCGCCGTCACCACACCCGCACAGTTCACAACGATGTCCACCCCGCCCAGGATCGCCAACTTCACGTCCCCATCTCGCAACACGTCCTGCCCCATTGCCCGGTCCAACACCCGTACCTCCGCCCCCGCCTCCCGCAATAGCGCCGCCGTCGCCGCGCCCAACCCCGACGCCCCGCCCGTCACCACCGCTCGCTTACCCGCAATTCGCATACTCCCAATTAAAACAAAACCGCTATAATTTGTTTTGCCCCCCCCTACTATGACGCAAGATTGGTCCCCGCTCTGGCTCAGCCTACGCGACGCCGCTCTGGCCACCGTACTTGCTTTGCTCTCCGGCCTCCCTCTCGCCTGGCTCTTAGCCCGGCGCCGGGCCCCCGCCTACCGCTTCGTCGGCGGCGCCCTCCTGCTTCCGCTCCTCCTCCCCCTCGGCGTCACCACCCCGCCCGTGCTCGGCGTCTTCCTCCAGGCCGCCCCACTTTTCATCCTTCTCGCCCGCCACGCCTTCCTCTCCCTCGATCCTATCCACGAAAACGCTGCCCGCACCTTGGGGGCCTCCGAATGGCGTGTCTTCGCCCAGGTGGCCACCCCTCTCGCCGGACGCTCCCTCCTTCTCGCTGCCGCCGGTGTCCTCGGTCTGCTCACCCTCGCCGGGCTCCTGGCGCCCCCCCGGACCTGACCATGCTGCAGGCGCGCCTCAAACATTCGCTCCCCGGCTTCTCCCTCGATATCGCCCTCGAATGCCGCCCCGGCATCACCGTCCTCTACGGTCCGTCCGGATCTGGGAAATCGCTCACCCTCCAACTGCTCACCGGCTTGGCCACCCCCACCGCTGGCCGTGTCATGCTCGACGATTCCATCCTCTTCGACGGTGAAACCCGCGTCAATCTCGCTCCCCGCCTCCGCCGCTGCGGCCTCCTCGCGCCCCTTTTCCCCCACCTCACCGTCAGCGCCAATCTCGCCTTCGCCGCCCACGGTCTCCCGGCCCGCGAACGCGCCCGCCGCATGAAAGAAACTCTCGAGCAGTTTGAACTCACCGCCGCCGCCAACCGCCTCCCAGCCGCCCTCACCGGCAACGAACCTTTCCGCGCCGCCTTGGCCCGCACGCTCGTCCGTCCCCCGAGCCTCCTTCTGCTTGACGACCCCGGCCGCGGCCGCACCCCCATCGACCGCCAAGAGCTATATAGCATTCTCCGATCCTTGCACTCCCTTCCGATTCTCCTCGCCACCGCCGATCTCGATGCTTCCGTCGAGGTCGCCCAATCCCTCCTCGTCCTGCATCAAGGCCGCCTCCTCCAATCCGGACCCACCCGCCAAGTCCTCGACCGTCCCGCCTCCGCCGACGCCGCCCGCCTCCTCGGCCTCCACTTTCTCCTGCCCGCCGAAATTCTCGGTCTTGACCCCGGCCGGCAAACCTCCCGCCTCCGCTGCCTCGACTCCGAACTCACCGGCCCCTACTATCCCGGCCACCTCCTTGGGGACCGTGTCACCCTCTACCTCCTTCCCTCCTCCCTCCGCGCCCTTCCCCGCTCTGGAGCCCCCGCCGCCAACCAACTTCCGGTGTCACTCGAATCCGTTGCGGAACGAACCCAATCCGTGGTGTTGTACTTCCAAGAAGGGCTCGCCGTCGAAATACCCCGCCGAGTCTTTGAGCCCCTCCGCGCCACGCGCGAATGGCTCGTCGAAATCCCGCCCGCCGCCCTCAATATTCTTTGAATCCCAGCAGGTCCTTGAAGAAGATGATCTTCTGTCAAATTGCCGAACACGCCCGCCCGCACCCCCAGGCGGATTGGTTTCAACTCCGCGCCAAACACCTCTCCGCTCGACATCTCTACTCCCTCACCCGACAAGCCCTCCTCCTCGCACCGCAAAAAAAGATCCTCGTCAACTCCCGCCTCGACGTCGCCCTCGCCGCCCGTGCCCACGGCGTTCACTTACCCGCCCTCAGCCCCGCCCCCCGCCTCTTCCGGCCTCTTACTCCGCCTGGGTTCCTCATCGGCGTCTCCTGCCATACACTCGACGAGCTCCGCCAGGCCGAAGCCGAGGGCGCAGACTATGTCTTCTTCAGCCCTGTCTTCCAACCCTTCTCCAAACCCGATTACCACCCCGGCCTCGGCCTCCCCGTCCTCCGCCAAGCCTGCGCCACTGTTAACAGTCCTCTCTTCGCTTTAGGCGGCATCACCCTCGAAAACGCGCAACACTGTGAGAAGGCGGGTGCCACCGGCGTTGCGGGCATCTCACTCTTCTCCTCCTCATGAAACTACTCGCGCTCCTCCTCTTAGCCCTCTCCTTGTCCGCCCAAGCGCCGGTTTGGCGCGAATCGGAAATTAACGGCCGTATGGTCCGTTATCAGGTCGTCGACGGGGAAGCGCTCCTCGGCGACATCGTGCTCGGCCCTGTCTCCGAGATCGAAGGGAAGAACCCCCGCGCCTCCAGCCTCATCCTTGGCCAGCGCTACCGTTGGGCCAACGCCGTCGTTCCGTACATCATCGACGAGGACGTCCCTGAAATCGCCACCCGCGTCGAAGCCGCCATCGGCGCCTGGAATGCCAACACGCCCGTTCGCCTCATCCCCCGGACCACCGAAACCGACTACATCCAATTCCGTCGCCGCAATGGCTTTGCCTGCTCCTCCAACGTCGGCCGCATCGGCGGCCGCCAGTTCATTAACCTCCCCGACAACTGCAGACTCGGCTCCGTTGTCCACGAAATCGGTCACGCCCTCGGCCTATGGCATACCCAATCCCGCCAGGACCGCGACCTGTTCACTGCTGTCGATTACCCTTCCATCGACCGCCCCAGTTGGACCCAGTACATACCCTCGCTGAGCGACGGCGACGACATCGGCCCCTACCCCTACGATTCCATCATGCATTATTCGGAATCCGGCTTCGCTTTCCCGTTGCAGTTCGCCATGCAGACGAACCCGCGCGGAATCGCCATCGGCCAGCGCGACTCACTCTCCCCATCGGACATTGACGCCATCGCCCGTATCTACGGCACGGTCCCCCGCCGCACCACCGTCGCCTCCAATCCCCCAGGCCTCAACGTGATCGTCGACGGTGCCACCGTCACCACCCCCGCTACCTTCGACTGGACCCCCGGTTCCACCCACAACCTCCAGGCCGTCGATCAGTCCAAGGACTCGATGCAGATGGTCTTCGGCCGCTGGTCCAATTTCGGTCTGCCTTCCCAAACCATCACCGCTTCCGCAGCTACTACCCTCTACACCGTCCACTATCGCCGCATGGTACCGTTCCCGGTGGCAGGCAGCCCTGCGCCGGCAGGCCGTATCGAACTCACTCCCGCCCCGGAGAACGACCTTGTGCCGCTTGGCTCCATCGCCCAACTCCAAGCTGTGCCGGCTGACGGCTTTACCTTTACCAATTGGTCAGGATTCGGTTTCTTTACCGCGCACGGCAGCGCCAACCCCATTCGGATTCCGGTCAACGATGGAGAGCTCCGCTACACTGCGACCTTCACGAATAGTGTGGTCACCACGGTCACCTCAAACCCGCCCGGCCTGCGCGTCGTCGTCGACGGCACGACCTCCACCACCCCCCGGCGTTTCACATGGGCCCCCGGCACCCCGCATACGCTCGGAGTCGCGACGCCAGCCCAGACCGCGCCAACCACCAACTCGCGCTACAACTTTGCCGGCTGGTCTTTCGGCCCCGAGGCGTCGCAGAACTACACCGCCACCAACTCGGCGGCTACCCTCACGGCGGACTTCAACGCCGAACACCGCGTCACGCTGGTGACCTCCCCCTCCGCGGGCGGCACCATCTCCGTCGACCCGCCTTTGCCTGCAGATGGCTTCGTCCGGGCTGGCTCGACGCTCACGGTCGTAGCCTCCCCCCGCGCCGGCTTCGATTTCACCGGATGGGGCGACGCCGCCTCCGGCTCCGAACTCTTGACAAGGGTCCAGATCGACCAGGATCTTTTCATATCTGCTCGATTCTCCATCCCGAATCTCATCACCCAAACCGGGACGGTCAACGCCGCCAGCCAGATCGGCACGGCAATTGTTCCCGGCCAGATCGTGACGCTATATGGTTCGGCGATTGGGCCGGCCGCGCCGGCGGGATTGGCGCTCACCGCGCAGGGCCGGGTGGCCACGCAGTTGAACAATACGCGTGTTCTGTTCAACGGAATTCCCGCACCGCTGGCTTATGTGTCCGCGAATCAGATCAATTGTGTGGTGCCGTACGGCATCCCGGACACGACGGTGACCGTGCGAGTGGAGGTCGGCGGCCGACCGACGAATTCGTTGAGCCTGCCTGTTCAGCCAGCCGGGCCGGCGTTTTTTACGTACAACTCCTCCGGCCAAGGTGGCGGAGCGTTTTTGAACGAAAACGACAGCATTAACACTACGGACAATCCGTCCGAAGGCGGAGCGATTGTGGTGCTCTACGCGACTGGGACTGGTCGCACAACCCCGGCCCAAGCGGATGGGGAGGTGACTGGCAGCAACCCGCCGCGCCCGGCGCAGACGGTGAAGGTATTCATTGCCGACCGTGAGGCGGAGTTGCTTTTTGCCGGCAGCACGCCGGGTGTCGTCAGCGGTTTGACGCAATTGAACGTCCGCGTCCCTCGCGACCTCGCGCCTGGGCTGGTGCCTGTTGTGCTGGAGGTCGGAGGCATCCGCAGTCCCCGCACGGTCAGCTTGGCGATCCGGTAGCCGCTGCGGCATGCCCCATGGCTGTAACCACCACCCGGACGTCACTTCCGAGTACGTCGGCGCAACGAATCCGAGTCCGCCAGACACCGCCCTCTCAAGAGCCAGCCGCCCTACCCGCCGCTTCCGTCGCTCACAGCCCCGCACCGAACTCGGCGTCGGCCGCGCATATCCTCACAACCGCCAGCCATCTCCTCCCGCGTCTTCCTATTCGCACAGCTCCGCACCGAACCAGGCGGCCGCCCCGCACAAAGCCTCACAACTCCCAGCCACCTCCTCCCGCGTCGTCCGACTCGCACAGCCCCGCACCGAACCAGGCGTCCGCCGATCTTTTTCTTTATCGCCACCGGCAGTGCGACTGTCTCAAAACTCGGCCGCATATCGGGATTGATGACCATGCCACCCTGACCCGGCTTCATGCCGACGAGGGCTGCGTTGAGAGCCATCTGGGTAACGTCGAAATCGTGACGCTCGAGCGCAAGCTTCAGCACGGCCGGGTCCGAGCGAGATAACGGTCCAGGGCCACTTTGTTCTTTGACGACAGCGCCTGCGAAAGATCGTTCATCTCGGGCTTGCCGCGCACACCCTCACAACCGCCAGCCACCTCCTCCCGCGTCGTCCGACTCGCACAGCCCCGCACCGAACCCGGCGTCGGCCGCACAAAGCCTCACAACCGCTTGCGAACTCCTCCCGCGTCGTCCTACTCTCACAGCCCCGCAATGAATCCCGAATCCGCAACCGGCATCGCCGGTCCCGTTCCAATAAAACTCTTCCCGATTCTCCGAAGTCCCTGCCCAGATCCCCCTTCCTCTAACTGCCCCCGACCATTCGCGTTACCCTAATCCCTAATGCCTCCCACCCGCGTCGCCATCATCGGCGGCGGCATCGTCGGCCTCGCCACCGCCCTCCGCCTTCAGCATCGCTTGCCCCATCTCCGCATCACCGTCTTTGAAAAGGAAACCACCGTCGGCCGCCACCAAACCGGCAATAATTCCGGTGTCCTCCACGCCGGTCTTTACTACAAACCTGGCTCCGCCAAGGCCCGACTCGCCGTCAACGGCGTTCGCCAAATGGTAGCCTTCTGTCAGGAACACGGTATCCGCCACGAAATCTGCGGCAAACTCGTCGTCGCCACCGAGCCCGCAGAGCTTCCCCGCCTCCACGACCTCCACAGCCGCGGCCAACAGAATGGCCTCTCCGGGCTCCGCCTCCTGCAGCCGGAAGAGATCCATGAGATCGAACCCCACTCCGCCGGACTCCTCGCCCTCCGCGTCCCCGAAGAAGGCATAGTCGACTACCAGCATGTCTGTGACACGATGGTCCGGCTCCTCACCACCCACGGCGCCGAGGTCCGCACCCACAGCCCCATTACGAAAATCGAACCGGGCTGGCGTCTTAACGGCGAGCACGAAGCCGACTTCCTCATCAACTGCGCCGGCCTGCATTGTGACCGCGTCTCCGCCCTTGCCGGCGAACGCCGTGAAGCCCGGATCATCCCCTTCCGCGGCGAATATTACATGATCAAGCCAGGCCGCCAGCACCTTGTCCGCCATCTCATCTACCCCGTCCCCGACCCGGCGTTCCCCTTCCTCGGCGTCCATTTCACCCGTCTCATTCATGGGGGCGTCGAGGCGGGCCCCAACGCCGTTCTGGCCTTCGCCCGCGAAGGCTATCGTTGGAACAACATCTCCATCCCGGACCTTTGGGACTCCCTCACCTTTTCGGGTCTCTGGCGCTTTCTCGGCCGCTACCCCTCGATGGCCAGCTATGAAATCCGCCGCTCCCTCAGCCACAAACTCTTCTGCGCCTCTCTTCAACGCCTCGTGCCGGAGATCCAACCCGCTGATATCGAACGCGGTGGCGCCGGCGTTCGCGCCCAAGCCATGCTCCCCAATGGCGAACTCGTTCAGGACTTCCTGATTGTCGAACGCGAAAAGGCGCTGCACCTGCTCAACGCACCCAGCCCGGCCGCTACCGCCTCACTCGCCATCGGCGACGAGATCGTCGACCGGATCGCCGCGCGGCTTACTTAATCACGCCGCCGAAGCCAGAATCGAGCGAGCCCATCAGCTGCAGCACCGCGGGCCCCAGGGTAACCAAAAGTACTGCCGGAAAGATCAGAAAGAACACGGGGAAAACCAGCTTTACGCTCACTTTCCTCGCCTGCTCCTGCGCGCTCTGCCGTAGACTTGTCCGCAGGTACCGGGTCTGATTCCGCAGCGCCCCGGCTAGGCTTGTCCCAAAGCGATCACTGTCAATCATCACTTGGGCAAACCGCCGGATCTCGGGTTCGCGGTTCCGCTCCATCAACTGCCGCAGTTGGTCCTGCCGGCTGCGCGTGGAAAGTAGCCCCGTCGGCACGGTCGCCAGTTCACTGGCCAGATCCGGATGGGAAAAACGCAATTCCCGGGCCGTATCCAGCATCGCGCCATCGAGCGACTGGCCGCCCTCCAGGCCAAGCACCAACAACTCCAACGCCAGGGGCAAGCTACGCTTCAATTGCTCCGCTCTCCGGTTCACCATCCAGACCAGGACCCGATCCGCCATCAGGTATCCCATCCCACCACCGGCCATCAGCGCCGCCAGCCATCCGAAGCTGCTTTCTCCAAACACAAGCGACCCCACAGCAGCAAGGACACCCAGAACCAGGGTGGACGCCGCTTTCGCGCCGAAGAAGATGGTGAGAGCCTCCGGCCGCCGGTGTCCGGCATAGCTTAGGAGCTTCCGATAACGTTCTGTCTGCGAGTCCCGCGTCGGCACCGCGGACCCGAACGCCCGCAGCGTCCCTGCTAGCAACTGATGCGGATCCGCCTCGTACCCGCGATCCTCTTTGTATTGCAGATACCAATAGCCCCCGCCGCCCACCAGGGCAAGAACCAGAAGAAAAAATCCGCCAGCCAGTGCCAGTTCAGGACTCATCGTCAGACCTTCACCTTCACGAGCCGCTGAATCACCAGATGCCCCGTGATCACACACGCAATGCCCGTCCAAATCAGATACTTTCCGTGCGGATGATACAGCAGCACAGAGATAAACCCGGTCGCCGTCACATAAAGCATGATCGCAATGCCCAGCGGGAGCAGTGTCAGCACCGTGCCGGTCATCTTTCCCTGTGCGGACAAGGCTCGGACCTCGCCACGAAGCGCGGCGTTGTCACGCAGCGTCTCCGCAAGTCTCTCCAACACCTCGGTTAGTCGGCCCCCGGAGCGCGCCTGAAGCAGCGTCGCCGCAACGAACAGCCGGACCTCGTCCACCTTGACCCGCGAAATGAAGTTCTCCATCACCTGATCAAGCGGTGAGCCCAGCCGCCGTTCCTCAGCCATGCGCCGAAACTCGGTTCCAAGCGGCGCGGGAACTTCAGAACCAAGAACCTCAAATGCACTCGATAGCGGGTGCCCGGCACGCATCATTCGCGCCAAGCTCTCAAGAGCATCAGGAAACTGAGCCTCAAACTTTTGGATTCGCTGTTGCCGCTTCTTTTCAATAAACCAATAGGGCAACCACGCTCCCAGAGCGAAGGCGCCTAAGCTGGAACCCGGCGGTAGCAGCGCAGTGTCCTGAACAAGCGCAAAAAACGAGCCTCCCAGCAAGAGCATCGTCAACGTCACTCGCCCAACCGACCACTGCAGATCCGCTTCGTCCATCCGCTGCTTCAACCTATCGATCAGGTCCAGTCGCCGCAGCAGAGCCTGCCAGATCGTGATCGAGCTCAGCGACTCTTCGCGGAGCAGTCCGGGTAACTCGGCGCCGTCTGTTTCTCCGTCTCCGTCGATTGCCGTCGACGCGGCGCCAAACCGGTCCTGCACGAACGAACCCACGGCCACTGCCATCGCCGCCAGCAGGAAGGTGCCGAAAAAGACGATGATGATCAGCGCTAGACCCATGCTGATCCTATTGACCGTCCAAGCCAGCTCGCACCACAGGCGCCATCAACCGCGGCGTGATCAACACAACCAGATCCCGGCTGGCGCCGCCACTAATCCTGCCGCCAAAAAGTTTCTCCAGCAAATCGGCCGCCTCCGGCCCCTGACCGAAGCCCGAAAGCGCTATCGTCTGCCCATCAATCAGGTCCACGTCAGCCACCACCCGCCGGGTCGTCGAACCTTGCCCCAAGACAGTCGTCACCTCCGGTTCAACGCGCAACCGGATGGCTCCATTTCCACTCAGCCGGGGCACAAACTGAATTCGCAGCCCACAGTTGTTGCCGTTGGCCGCCTTCCAGGTTGCTCCCGCCCGCAGTGTCACGCCACTCTGATCAAATGCCGTTAGCGTCTCGCTAGAAAGCAGTTCCTGGGGCCGCATCACGCTGTCGCTCGCCACTCCCCGCTGGAGCGCAGCAATCCGCACCGCCGCGTGCTGAGGCAGAGCCGTGAGCCGATTCTGATTGTCCTCGAAGAAACTCGACCGGCCATTGACCAACTTGACTTCGAAATCCACCCGGGCTCCCGAACTCGTCAACGCCGGCCTCGCTGCCGCCGATGAAAGAGGGCTCGAAGCGCGATCTACAAACACTTGGCGAAATTCAATCGGAGGTCGAACCATCTGCTCGTCATCCATCTGGTTCCGCAACAGCAAACGGATCTTCGCCGCTGAATCCGCCAGCGCCACGCGGTCTGCATCTTTCGGAGCCACCAACAGATTGACAACCGGTACTACCGCCTGCCCATTGCTCTCGCTCGCTTGCACGCTCAGCACTTCGGCGTTCTGCAAGAGCGACCGTACGGCCGGCTCAGTGCCCCGCAGATTAACGACCTGCAAGTCCACCCGATGCCCGGCTCGAAGAAACGGAATCAAACCGTTTGATTCCGAAACTCGCACCGAAATCGCGCGCATCCCCTTCGCAATTCCGCCTTTGCCACCGCTCCCCTGGTCCGACCCGGTCCGCTCCTCGGTAATGGGTTCGTTTTCGATAGTCGCTTGATAAACGGTCTTACCCACGGCATCTTCCACTCGGCGATAGGCACCGGGTGGCAAGGCCCCCGCCCAACTCGAGAGCTTGATGTCGGATCCATCCAGTTGACGGCCCCGGTCAATCGCCCGCGCCGCCACGACAATCGTCTGCTTGGCCGCATTGGCCTCTTCGTCGCGCATCCGCCCGACAAACAAACCGTAAAAAATTCCAGTCGCCGCAATGGCAACCACAAACGCGATACCGAGCAGGGGGACAAGATTCCGCTTCATAAGGAGACACAGCTAGCACCCCCAGTACAACATGCGTTAAGCGAAGCGGAAATCGGCAGAAACGGTTAGGCGGGCAGGGAGAAAGACCCTACTTATCACTACGGTCTTTGTCGTAGACGTAGCGCTGCTCGAGCTCGCCCTGCGGCCCATTGATCGTCCGGAATATCGTCATTTCCCGCCCATCGTCCGACAAGCTATATTGATCGGTCATCGCCAGCGCCGTCCCCTGCACCGTCGTCTTCGACCGCACCTGCAAGATCGGCCCCCGCCAGCCGGCGACCGCTTTCACCTCGTTGCCCCCGATCCGATTCACTGACTCTTTGCCGTCGAGCGTCCAACGGTACTCGTTCACCCGTCCGTCAGAAGCCGACTGCGCCGCCAGTTCCCCCCCCTGCTGCCGGATCTTCGTCACGACGGTTCCCGGACGCGGTGCGCGGCCGAAGTCGCTCTTCTCATGGTTCAATTTCCACGTCCCCGTAAGATCCGGCTCAGCCAATAACAGTCCGGCCGCGACGAGCAAACCCAAAACGATGCGCATGCCTTGATGCTAGGCCGCGACGCTCTTTGGCGCAAGAAAAATCTTGTAAGCTAAAGCCCCTATAGCCACCGTCCCCAAGGCCGCAAACGACACCGATGGCCGCATCAAAAACCCGGATCCGGCCACCCACGTACCCACCAGAACGTAGAAGGCAGGTATGAGGGGCCAGGCGAAGTTCACGATACCCAGCCGCTGCCATCCCGCTCGTTTCCGGAACACGAACAGCGACGCCACCGCTAGCACGGAGAACGCGTTCAGCAAAAATCCGACGTAGAACATCAGGTCCCGGAACGAAAGAAAGCACATCGCCACCGCGCAAACGCCCTGCATAGCGATCGCCACATACGGCGTCCGCCACTTCTCATGCACCCGGGCTGCGGCCGGAAAGAACGCCTTATTCTGTGCCATCGCGTAATAGACGCGCGGGCCGATCGTCACCATCGCGTTCACCGTTGCCAGCAGCGAAACCGCCATGAGTCCACTGAACAGACTCGCCACCTCCGGCCCGAACAGGTTCGAGGCCGATAGCGAACCGATGGCGACGACACCCTTCATCTGCTCAAGCGGTTGTGCGTAAATGTAGGCGATGTTCAGCCCGACGAACAACGCCGCCACCAGTGCGGTCCCCAGCGTTAACGCTAAGGGCAGGGTCCTCTCCGGCGTCCGTAACTCTTCGGCCACGTAGGTGGCCGCGTTCCAGCCGGAGTAGGCCACGTAGATGAAGATCAGGCTGGTCGCGAACTGCTCCCACACGGGTGAGGTTGAAGTGCGGATCGCCACCTCATTGAAGTGCCCCCAATCGCCTTTGCCCGTCGCGAAAGCGAAGAAAAGGAACCCAACGATCACACTCAGCTTCACCGCCGTCAGAACGTTCTGCACGCTCGCCGCCAGCTTGATGCCAAACAGGTTCAACACTGCAAAGCTCAGGATCAGCACCGAGGCCACAATCTGCGCTCCGCCGAAGGTGAATGGCCCCACCGCTGCCGAACTCGCCTGCCTTACCGCGGGAAAGAAATAACCCAGATAGTCCGAGAAGGCGAGCGCCGCCAAGGCAATCGGCGCCGAAAAGCCCGCCGTGAAGGAGATCCACCCTTCCATGAACCCCCAAGTGGGCCCGTAGGCCTGCGTGAGGTAAACATACTCGCCACCCGAACTCGGAAAATTAATGCCCAGTTCGGAGTAGCAGAACGCCCCGGCCAACGCTACGAACGCCCCCACCACCCAAATACCGAGCACGATGCTGGGATAACCCAGATCTCCCGCCAGGAAACCGGTAGTGGTGAAGATCCCGGTTCCGACCATGTTGGAAATTACCAGCGCGGTTGCGCTAACCAGCCCAAGCTGGCGAAGAAGGGAAGAAGTTGGTTGGCTCAACTGGCTACTCGCAGATTCGTCGGGTGATGGCCGCAGGCGGCTTCGTACACATGGTACACATCGTCAAACACACGATCCCAGCTCACTCGGCAGGCCGATTCACGCGCTTCGAGGCGCATTCGCTGCAACTCTACCGGATTAGCGATCAACTCGGCAACCCGCCTTACGAAATGAGCCTCGCTCTGGCACACATATCCGTTCCCGCCACTCTCGATGAGATACTGTGGCCCGCCCTGATTCATGACGATAGCAGGGACCCCGCTCGCCAATGCTTCATGCACACTGGTCCCGTAGGTATCGGTCATTGATGGATTCAGAAACAGGTCCATGCTGGCGTAGGCATCGGCGAGTTCCACACCGTCGAGAAACGCACGGAACTCCGCCCGCCGCAGGCGGCGCTTCAGCCAAGTTTGCTCAAATCCCTCGCCAATAATCAGGAACCGGTGATTGCCACCCGGTAACGCCTTCTGCACCTGTGCGAGCAATCGGACGTTCTTTTCCGGTTGCAACCGTCCGGCAAAGCCCAACACGAAATCGCCGTCCTGCCGCAGTCGCCGCCCCGGGTGAAAGAGGTTCGTATCCACACCGCGCGGCATGAGATGCACCGGCTTGCCCGTCTGCTGACCCAGGAAGCGGACTAGGTCCGGATTGGGCGCAAACAGCCGCCGCGCCAGCTTGTAGAACAACGTCACGCTTTCGAGCGCCCCACGCTCGGTTAGTGCCGTGATGAACTCAGCGTACGCCCTCGGCAACAGAGATAACAACGGATGGTTGAGCAGCAGATGAAGCCGTTTGGCCGCCAACTCATGCAGGTTGTTGTGCCAGGACGCGACCAGCGGAATGCCGTAGTAGAACGAGAAGTAGGCCCCCATCAGCCCGATGTCTCCGGGACCGGTGACATGGATCACGTCCGGACGAAACTTCCGCACGGCGGTCCGCAGCCGCAATAGATGCCGGGGCAGCAGTGGGTCAAACGACAATTCGCTATCCACCGGAATCGAAGTGGCCGCCCGGCGCAACTGCACGTGCATCTGGTTGCCGTCCGACCAACTGGCCGTCGATTCCCCGGGCCGCACCAGCAACATCGGCAGGCCATTCCGCCGCGTAAACGCGGACAACTCCCGGCTCGTACGCGCAAGTCCGTTCACCTCATCGAAGGAGTCGGTGAAATAGGCCACGCGAATGGAAGGGCTGGCTGGCATGCGTAGTGAACAGACGATGCCATCAGTATAAACGTTTCCTCACGCGGCCTACCTGCCTAGTGTTCGTGCGGCTCCGCGAAGACCGGTTCGAGTCCGTGGAGCGCCAAACGGGTGTCGATCGCGGTTTCGACCACGTCCTTCGCCTCATCGTCGAGACCGCCCGCCAAGTCCGCGATCTTCCGGTACAGTTTCTTCGCGTTCGACCGTGTCGTGTCCCCGGCGCAGCAGAGCGCGTAGGCGAACAGCGCCCGCTCCCGCAGATCCGGGTCGTCGAACATGTCTTCGAGTTGCTTGGACTCGTAGACCATCCCCAGATACCCGACACCGGTAATGGCTTCGTTTTGCACAGCGCGGATGGGATCCTGCAAGTGCTTCGAGAAGATGGGAGCGAAAGTCTTGTCGAACGTGCGCCACATCCCGCGCATCGCCTGCGGACGGGTCTCTTCGTTCTCGTAGAGTTCGCGAAGGGCCGCTTCGACCGCCGGGTTCAACTCGTTAGTCGCCACGGCGATCGCCGCACCGGCCCGCTCCCTGACGGGCGCAGCCGCATCCGCCATCTTCTCGCGCAGCTTGCCAGCCACGCCCGGCTCTTCCCAGTATTCAGACAAGCTTTGCCAAGCTGCGCCGCGGACGACGGCATCAGCGTCGTTTTCCGCCACGCCGAGCAGAGCGTCGAGCAGATCTTCGTCGGGCTCCTCGTCCACCAGCGCTTCGGCCGCCTCTTTCCGGACGTTCGGATCCGGGTGCTGCAAGAACTCCACGATTTCTTCGGCGTCGAGGACGTCCCATACGGGAGGCGCCACCTCTTCGAAGTTCTCAAAAACGTCGTACGGCGGATGGCCATCATCCACCACCGGCGCTTCGAGATTGCGCATCGAATACTCGAGTTCCCGCTTCTCGTCCTGCTCCTCTTCGCCCATCCGTTCAAGGCGCGCCGCGATGGCCGGAATCAGTTCCTTGTCGCCGTAGAGGCTTAGGTTGATCGCCGCGTCGGCGGGGTCCGTTTCCAGCCGGTCGAGCAGGATCTGCTTGATCCTGTCATCCTGCACGCCGAGCCCGGCGAGCAGAAACTCCATGTTCCCTTGGCTTTCGCCATCGGCCTTCTCGCGTAGTTCAAGCAGCGGCTCGACCGCCGCCTCGCCCAACTCGCCGAGAGCCTCATAGATATGGTCCGGAGCTTCGCCGTCGTCCTGATGCAACAGGTCGATCAGGAATGGGATGGCGGC
>JBBQRA010000029.1:0-34467 GCA_038215275.1 Bryobacterales bacterium
GGAGTTGTGACGGGCGCGGGCTTTGCCTTCGGGGGTTCGCGGGCCGGTGCTTTTCTGGGCGTTGGCGCGGTTGGTGGCGGCGCGCTTGGCCTTTTTCTCTTCGGGGGTGAGTGGACTGGGCATGAGGTTCTCCTGGGCAAAAATGAGGGCGTGAAACGGCGAACGCCCCGCCGGGAAGACGGGGCGTTCGAGAGAGCGCCAAACTCACTTTGATTTGAACGTAGCAGACGAGGGGGCGAAAACGGATCGGAGGGTTCGGGCGAAATGGCTGTAAGTGATTGGAGAAAATGGGGGTTAGGATTATTTTTTCGAGTCGTGAACGCGCCGAGCGACACGGGGCGTTTTGGGCGACGCGGCGCGCAAGTGATTGGAAGTATTTGGGTTATTCGCCTGCGAGGGGCTCGATGCCCCGAGTGGGTGGGCCTTGGGGGGCCTTCAGACGTCAGGTGGATCCGTCGCCGCACAGGTTTCGCGATTGCACACCGGCAAATCAGATCCTTTTCCTGCCGGAGTACCAAGTGCCGATTCGATTGATCTTTGCTTCGGATCTACCTGGAGCTGCCCGCCATACGCAGGTTCAGCCGCCATAAGCTTCGGTATGCGTCATCCAATCGGAGGAGGGGAGACCACCGAATGCTTGAGCCTGCCGGGCTGTGTGAGCCAAGGGAAAACGTCTTGGTCCTCTATGCCGTGCCAATAAATGCCGCTCCACGCTATTTTCCCCCAATCCGCAAAAGTGTGGGTGTTGCCTTACGACCGCGCCATGTGATAACTTTTCTCGAGGATTGGAGGGCATGGAAAGTCAGGTGGATGCAGCCGTCAACGGCCAGTTGCGAGCCCGGATCGGGGAACTGGAAAAGCAACTAGCCGCCGCCGCTCGTAAGGATACGGGTCAGGAGAGGACCGAGGTCGCACTGCGGGATGCTTTGGCGTACGCCGAAAGCATTGTGGACACGGTGCGCGAAGCGCTTCTGGTCCTTGACGGTGATCTGCGTGTGAAAAGCGCCAGCGCCGCCTTCTATCAAACTTTCGGTGTCTCTGAAGAACAAACTATAGGGCAATTCCTTTACGATCTTGGCAATGGTCAATGGGACATACCGGCACTGCGCAGATTGCTCGAAGAAATGTTGCCGCTTGAGAAAAAACTGCGAGATTACGAGGTCGTGCATGATTTTCCGTTGCTCGGGCGTCGCGTCATGCTGCTGAATGCCGCGAAGTTAGTGCCCGAGGGGGATGATCCCAATCGGGTGCTGCTGGCAATCGAGGATATTACTGAGCGGAGCCGTATTGAAGAGGCACTTCTACGGTCGAACGAGGATTTGGAGCACTTCGCCTATGTGGCGGCCCACGATTTGCGCTCACCGCTGAATTCTGCTTTAAATCTATCCCAACTACTGGCACGACGCCTGAAGGGCAAGATTGAAGCAGAAGAGGCAAAGATGCTCGCCATGTCTATCCAAAGCATGCAACGCCTGGGGGCATTGATGCAGGATATTTTGACGTATTCGCAGATTGGCAGCGGCCCTAGAATGGGGACGCCCTTGCCACTGGAAGAGTCGTTGCGCGTTGCGCTTGCGAACTTGCAACACCATATCGAAGAAACCAAGACGGAGGTCAGCATCGCACCACTCCCTACTGTGCCTGCCGACAGAATCCAAATGGTTCTTGTATTCCAGAATCTGATTGCCAATGCCATCAAATACCGCCGCGCAGCGGAATCGCCGAAAATCCACATCGAGGCCACGCAGCAGGGCAATCACTGGCAAATTTCAGTTACGGACAACGGCCAAGGTTTCGAAGCTAAATACGCGGAAGAGATTTTTCGGCCTTTCAAGCGCCTGCACGGGCTGGATGTTCATGGCAGCGGCATCGGCCTTGCCACATCCATGCGTATTATCGTCCGTTTAGGCGGGCGTATTTGGGCCGTTTCCAAACCCGGTAAAGGCTCGACCTTTTTTATCCTGCTGCCCGGTGCCGCAGGATGAAAACGCCCTCGACCGTCCTGATTGCAGAATACGAGGCTATTCTTCGCTATACGCTGAAGCGGACCCTTGACCCTGAATTCAAAGTGGTCGCTGCTGTTGGCGACGGCACGGCAGCGGTGCAGGCCGTTGAAGAGCATGAGCCGGATATAGCGCTGCGGGATATTTCCATGAAGATCGCTCAAACAAACCCTTCCGTAAAGGTGATCATGACCACCAACCACGCGAACCCCGCCTGTGTGGAAGAAGCGTTCCGGCGCGGACCGAGAGGCTACGTGTGGAAAGGCTTGGGTTCAGCCGCAGCCACGTCACGTGTGGGGCGATGGATGGCGGAGCCGCATGCAGCCTGAAAAAACGTACGGGACCGGCGAGAAGGTCGTGTTGAGCGTCGAAGATGACCACGCGGCTTATCTGCTGCTTCAGCTTGGATTCGAAGAAGTTTGCGACGACTTGCGACTCTACCGGGTTGAAGACGGACAGCAAGCATTGAGTTTCCTGCGACGCTCCGACCAATACGCCACTGCCCCAAAGCCTGATTTGATTCTGCTGGATTTGAACATGCCCCTGGTCACTGGCCTCGACGTGCTTCAGGCGATGAAGGACGATGCTTCGCTTCATGACATTCCTGCGGTCGTCTTTTCGTCATCCACGTTGGACAGCGACAAGGCGAAGTGCCATGCTTTGGGCGCGCGGGGGTTCATTACGAAACCGACGGACTTAAATGAATTCCTGAAGGTGCTCCGCAATGTCTGCGATCAAGCCGGTTGCGCAGGCCGATGAACAGAATGGGGTATTCTGTTCAATTTTCGAGAACAGCTGTTCTAGAGAATTGTTCAACGACCAACATATTCCCGTAAAGGAAGGTTTTCGAGACAGTGCCGAAGAACGCCGTTCGACCGTGGCCGCGGCTCTTAGCGTAACCATAAGATCGGCAGAAAAGCCGAAATCGGAGGGACGGTCAACCGGAGATTCAGCAGTCCCCTGCTCAGAATCTACGGTTTTGAGTATGTATCATAAAGGACGTCATGATCATACTTAGTCGGTAGGGGAGGACCGAAATTTGCCGGTCACTGTTGAGGGCCTTACGCCAAATAACATGCAAATATGACAAAAGCCTTCCCCGCCGCTAAAGAAATGGGCGAGGAGATGAGTTTGGAAGCGTTATGCGTGCAGCATCTCTTTGACGGCCTGGCCTATAGTGGTGAGGAACGCATCCAATTGCGAGGGCTTCTCAATGTACCGGACGCCATGGAGGGCGGCGCGGTGCTTGTCGCCAGTCGCCGCCGATGAGGTGAGAATAGCGAGCGGTACGTGCGCAAGGCTCGGTGATTGCTTCAACCGGAGCAGCACCTGAAAGCCGTCGCTCTTAGGCGTGTTCAAGTCCATGAGTATCGCATCCGGGACGAAGGGCGCCGGCGCTTCATCGCCGGGACACAGAACGCTCAGCGCCTCCACACCGCTCGCAAACCACGTCAGCTCGAAAAGGAGACCCCTTTCCTTAAGCGCCAGCTCGACCAGATAAACGTCAGCGGGATTGTCTTCGATCATTACGATTCGGATTGCGTTCATGCGACATCCCTTTGGGCGGGAAGCGTAAAATAGAAGACCGATCCCTCCCCATAGATTGATTCGGCCCAAATCCGGCCTCCATAACGCTCCACTATCCTTTGGCTTAACGTGAGGCCGATGCCGGTGCCAGAGAACTCGGCGCCATGAAGCCGCTTGAATGGCGCAAATATGGCTTCCAGGAACTGCGTCTCAATGCCCAAGCCGTTGTCCCGCACCGAAAACCTCCACTCACCATTGTTCCTCTGTGCGGAAACGTGGATACACGGGAGCTCCCCCTCCCGGCGATACTTGATCGCATTGCCGAGGAGATTTTGAAATAGCATGCCAAGCGCCACCTCTTCCCCGATAATTGTAGGCAGGAAATCATGGGTGACAATCGCGCCACTTTCCTGGATTCGGGACGCAAGGTCCGTAAGCGCCCTCTTAACGAGTTGGTTGCCGTCTACGCTGACATCTTGATCGACGTTCTGTTCGTTGACCGACCAGTAATCACGCAGGCCTTTCAACATGGTTTCCATCCGCTCGGCACCCGCGACGGCGTATCCGATAAACTGATCGGCCTGGCTGTCGAGCTTTCCCTTATACCGCTTGGCCAGCAATTGCGTATAAGCTGTCACCATGCGGAGCGGCTCCTGCAGGTCGTGGGACGCCGCATAGGCGAAGTGCTTCAGGTCTTCGTTTAGATTACGCAGCGCGTGCTGGGCTTGCTCTATCTGCGTCACATCGGTGAATGTCAGGACCACGCCGTCGATCGCGTTCTGCACCGTACGGTAAGGCATGATGCGCATCTGGAAATGCCGTCCCTCCGTCGCCGCCAATTGACGTTCGCGCGAAATGAGCGAGCTCAGCACTTCCCGGATGTCATCCACCAGGCCCGCCTCGGGAAACCGCGCCGCAAGGTCGGTGATGGGCCGCCCGAGGTCGCCGGGGATGAGCCGGAACACGCTCCCAGCCGCCGGCGTGAAATTTTTGATGCGTAGTTCAGCATCAAGAAAAATGGTGGCGATCTGCGTGCTGTCGAGCAGATTCTGCAGATCGCTGTTGGCGCGATCGAGTTCCGTCACTTTGCGGCCGACTTCGGCGTTAACGGTTTGCAGCTCTTCGTTGAACGACTGGAGTTCCTCCTTGGAACTTTCGAGCTCTTCGTTAGTGGACTGAAATTCTTCGTTGGACGATTTCAGCTCCTCATTCGAGCTTTCGAGCTCCTCGAACATCGCTTGCGCGTTGTCTTGCGCTGACCGTAATTCATTTTCCAGGTGCCGGATAGTTCCCTCATCGCTGAAATTTGGGGTCGCGGCCTCGCCTTGCGGCGTGCCGGAGGCAGGCGTCTCCTCCTCGAACAAGATGAGGTAAAGGTTCGCCTGAAACGTATTCAGTGGCTCGATGGCGAGGTTAACAAGACTAACCCCGCTGTCGGTCTGAACTGAAATTCGTTTCTGGACCATGCGCTCGCCCGCAGTCACGGCCCTATGGAGGTTGGTGCGCAAGGAAATGCGGAGGCCGTCGGGAGACATGTTGAGCACATTGGATTCCGGGCCGCCTGCGGGCTGCCGGAGGTAGAGGCTGCTGCGGGCGGAGAAATAGACGCCCTCTCCGTTTTCCTTGACGATAACGCAGGCCGGTCCATAGCGCTCCAGAATGATGCGCTCCAGGTGCCTCGGCAAGTTTCGATCCTCGGCCGGTGCAAGCTTCCCACCCGATAATCGCAGGCGACTCACGTCCCCGATAGGGAACGGGATCGCCGGTCTCGGCACACTTTCCTTGCGCTGAAACATCCGCTGCTTCTTGTCCACGGGCTCGAACAATTCGCGATGAGAGGTGACGTTTTCCGACGGACCGAGAAAGAGATAGCCGCCGGAACGAAGCGCGTAATGGAAGAGCGGGAGGACCTTTTGCTGCAGGTCCGGCCCGAGATAGATCATGACATTGCGGCAAGTGATCAGGTCCAGGCGCGAAAACGGCGGGTCCTTGATGAAGCTGTGATTCGAGAAGACGATGATTTCTCGCAACTGCCATTTGACTTGCCAGATGCTGCCTTGCTGGATGAAGAAACGCTCCAGACGTTCGCGGCTCACATGCTCGGCAATGCTCTGCGGATACCGGCCCTTGCGGGCTGTCTCCAAACTCTGCTCGTCAATGTCGGTGGCGAAGATTTGTATTTTTGGGCCGTTTTTCAGCTGGGCGGAATACTCGCAGAGCAGCACGGCGAGTGAGTATGCTTCTTCTCCCGAGGCGCAGCCGACGACGCCAACCCGGACCTGATCGCTGGGGCCTTTGTTCGCAAACAATTTCGGGATGACCTCGCGTTCGAGAGCTGCGAAGGCCTCCGGGTTGCGAAAGAACTCGGTCACGCCGATCAGCAGATCCCTGAAAAGCCGGTCTGCTTCCTCCGGCTGGCTCTCAATGGCCTGGACATACTGCTCGACCGTTTCTATCTGCAGGGCTTTCATTCGGCGTTCCAGCCGCCGCGTAATAGTGCTCTCCTTGTATTGGCTGAAATCATGCCCGGACCGTGCTCGCAGCACGCCATGAATGTTGCTCATGTGCGCGGCGATCTGCGCGCGGAGGACCTTGGAATTGCCGTTGAGGGAGGTCAAGTGCTGGGCATACTCGATGACTTTCGCGGGCATCTCTTCCACGGGCAGGACATGGTCCACCAAGCCGGTTGTTATCGCGCTCCGGATCATGGGGTCGAATTCTGCGGATTCGAGCGTCTGAGCTAGGGCCATGCCTCCGTATTCCTTGATCGCCCTGAGCCCGAGCGTACCGTCGGTTCCCGTGCCGGAGAGAATGACACAGATCGCATTGTCGCGGCGGTCTTCCGCGAGGGAGCTGAAGAGACTGTCTATGGGCATGCGCCGGCCGCGGTCTTCGACGGGAGCTGTCACGTGGAGCACGGCGTTTTTGACTGTCAACACCGCGTTCGGGGGAATGACATAGACGCGGTTGGGGACGACTCGCAGGTTATCCCTAGCTTGCTCGACAGGCATCTCGGTGCATCTTCCTAGTAACTGCGGGAGGGCCGTCTCATGATCCGGGGTCAGGTGTTGGACGATGATAAACGCGAGACCGGCGTCTTCCGGCATGTGCTTAAAGAAAGTTTCGAGGGCCTCGAGACCGCCCGCGGAAGCTCCAAGTGCCGCGATTGGGAAGTCGTGTTCGCCGTTAACCTCGATCCTACAGGGGTCTTCGGAAATGCGGTCTTCGGAAGTCATGCCGTTATGGTATCACCCTAGATTGCCGCGCGGCAGGGCCGAGTGGCCGCGTCGAGTTGCGAGTGAAGATTCTGCCCGACTGTGGAGACACGCGCATACGAGGCTCTCCCGCGCAGCCTCCACGACAGCTTTGGTCACCTTTCGCAGCGAGTTGAATTCAAGGATTGGTTCTATCAGTCTGGCTTTCGATTGCGCCGAAAAGAGGGCAGCCTATCGTGTTTCGTCGTAATGAACCATTTGCCCAGGTGGTTGTGCCAGAACATACGGACTTGGATCGTGGCACCTTGCGGGCGATCCTTCGTCTTGCCGGCATTGCCGTATAAGAGTTCATCGCATTCCTGTGATGACATAGCGCCCGGAAGAAAATGCTCCGGGCTTCGGTTGCCGACAGCAGCAGCGCCGCCCACAGCCCTTCTCTGTTGGACTGATCGTACTCTCACCTCCCGCTGGGCCGCCTTTTGCGGGCGATGGGCTCCCCCTCCGCTACCCGATTGTGTTCGGACGCGTTCGATGCGTTATGGAATTCCTGGCCTAAGCCGACCAACCGGCAGTCATCCGGACCTAGCTCGACAGTTGTTTCCGTAGATGCTCGACGACGGCGCAGTGCTCCTGCTGAGGGCTGAACAGGATTAACTCCGCATTCTGGGCGACGGCGACGGTATGGCCCGGGGGCCAGTAGAAAAGATCACCGCCATGGACGGTTTCGTTCGATCCGTCCGCGTAGGTCACCGTGATCTCGCCCTCAATGGCATAGCCCCAATGTGGGGACTGACACAGATCATCTTCCAGACCTTTTAGCAGCGGCGCGAGGTCCACTCCAGCGGCCATCGAAAAATACTCTCCAGCCATCTTGCCGTATCCCGTCGCATCTCCGAACTCGGTCGCTTGGCGCGCTACTGCACCGGGAATGTCAATTTTTGCGGGAATGTCAGTCTTTGCAATACGCATGGGCTTCTCCGTGAAGTAGGGATCGAGGCATCCCTTCCTTAAATCGTACGCTAAGGAAGAACTCCATTGAATCGGGATGTGTTTCGGGCAACCCGGAAGCTATCCACTTGGCCGTGTAACGCCCGACTCGCCCCGCTGCCGGCGGCGCTGGTCATTATTCAGGTAGCCGGATTCAGGTAGCCGGTTCCGGTAGCCGGACTTCACCAGCGAAATCGGTGAAACTTGTGGTGCGTGCAACTTCCGAATCGCCGCGCTCCGGTGCACCTAAAACTTAGTGTTGGCCCGTTGGCCGCCGCGGTGGCCAACATTTTCCTCGCCAACCCCGGCAAATCGGTCCGCAACTACGGCTCCCTGTTACGATGACATCCTGGGCGCGACCTACTTCTACAAGAACCGGGACCTGTTCAAGCTGAATTCGGTGACCTTGGGAGTACTTCTTCGATCCTACGTCCCTGGCAGTCTACTGCTGCTCGCCCCCGCAGCCGCGAAAACCAGCCACTGGAGCCTCGCCGGCGGATGGCAGGTCAACCAGCCCTACAGAACCTGAGCCATCAGCCAACGAAAAATGAGGCGGGACCTCCCCGGGGAAGTTCCCGCCATGGCCAAACCCGACTACCGATTCTCGTTCGCCGGCGTCCCGATCGACGATCCGCTCAGGACAATCTCCACCCGTCGGTTCTCCTGCCGCGCCGCCGCCGTGTCGTTCGACGCCTTCGGCCGCGTCTCTCCGAATCCAACCGACGTAATCGCGCCCGGTTCGAGGCCCTGCTCAATCAGGAAGCTCTCCACCGCGGCCGCCCGCCGCTCCGACAATGTCTGGTTATAGGCGTCCGACCCTACGCTATCCGTATGACCTTCCACGGCCAGCTTCATCTCCGGCTGCATCGACAAAATGCCCGATACCCGCGCCAGCTTCTCCCGCGCCGTACCCCGAAGCGTGTACTGCGCTGTGTCAAACAATACGTCTGACAGGTTCACAATGAGGCCTCGGGCCGTATTGGTCGTCGTCAATACTTTGTTGAGTTGCACCTGCAACCGATCGCGGAGTTCGCCGCGCTCCCGCTCGGCCTTCCGCATCGCCTCTTCGAGCTCCGTCTTCTGCCGCATCGCTTCGACGCGCGCCGCGTCCAGTTTTGATACCTCGGCCTGGGTCTCCTGCCGGATCCGCTGCAGTTCCACTTCAGCCTGCTGCACACTCATCTCGGCCTTCGCCCGGAGCTGCGTCTCCTTGTCCGCCGTCGCCAGAGCTTTGGAGCGGGACGCATCAAGAACGGCCAATTGCGCCTGCGTGTCCTCCTGCACCCGCTTCAAATTTGCCAGCGCCACCATACGCTGCGCCTCGGCCGCACGCGCCTGGCTTTCCGCCTCCTGCCGCGTCCGCAGCGCCTCGGCCGCCGCCTTTTCTGCTTCCAGACGCCGTTGATTGGCCATCTGCCGAGCCTTCTCAGATTCCTGAGCGCTCATTTCGGCCTTCGCCCGCGCCACGGCTTCGGTTTCCGTCTCGGCCTTGGCCAAGGCTTCCCGCTCTTCAGCAGCCTTCCGCTCCGCCGCTAGCCGCATATCAACGCCCCGCTTCACCGCCAACAAGCGCGCATCCTCAGCCGTCTGCACGGCCTGCCGCGCCATCATCGCAGCCGCTTTCGTTTCCGGCCGCTTACGGGCCTGGTACCGCTCAGCTTCAAGCAGTTGTTCCACCGCCTTGCCGAAGGCCTCGGGAGCCAACTTTTCCGCCCCCGTCCAGCGCGCAATCCGTACCGCATTCCGCGCTTGGTATAACTGCAACGGCACTTTGGGGTCCACCACCATCAGCTTCGCCGTTAACTCATCGGGCTGCTCCGCTGAAACATACTGTCCGCGCTTGAGCAACTCATACCGCGCTTCCACCTCTTCCACGCGTCCCCGCG
Source organism: Bryobacterales bacterium (assembly GCA_038215275.1). GTDB lineage: Bacteria > Acidobacteriota > Terriglobia > Bryobacterales > Bryobacteraceae. The sequence goes on from JBBQRA010000029.1 coordinate 9,619, forward strand.
TATCTTTCCGCACCACGTTTTCCATCACCACCACGTCGCTGGGGTAAGTTACCGCGAAATAGGGCTCGGCCGTCACCACCAAGGCGAAGGCTTGTAACTGCGTCGTGACATTTAGCTTCGCTTTGTCGCCATTCAGCACTATTTCGCCAAGATTCTCGGGCCGTCCCTCTGCCGTGATCGCCCATAGGACATAAGTGAAGTACTCGGAACCAAACTGACGCGCCGGGCCGAGACCCTGAAACTCAACTTCAATCTCCAGGTAGCCCCGCTTACTCTCCACCTTCGCCTCTCCCCGGCTTTGGGGTAACAGCGCGGTACCGGCAAAATCGATCTTGGTCGCGCCGCTCCGGTGACGGTAGTTGATCGCCTTCGCCACCCGCGGCACAACGTCCATCTTCACTCCAAAGTTCGTCTTCTGCGCCTGCCCCGGGGTCGCCGCCGCCGTCAAACCCAGCAAACCAGCTCCCATCACGAGTGCGCCACACCACTTCGCATTCCATCCGTTCATACAAAGCCTCGTTGTGCGCCCTGTCTCAGGCCGCTCTTGCTTCTTCCCGTTCGCCGGGTCCGCAGAAACCAATGGGGCTCCGCGCGTCAGAAGGAAAGTCGAAACGTTCTCGGCTTGCCAATTTGCGCCTCCTATCGGGCCATTAAAGATTGAAATATCACAATCTAGACGCCAGCGATACCCCTCGTGGGGCAAGCCCTACCGGGTTATGCCGCCCGAGCGGCTCTCTTAGCTCTGCCGGCCGATCTCTAGCTGCGGCTCACTACCCGGATCTCTCTGGCATTGCGCCGGCCGATTCCAGAATCCCCATCTGCAACGCCAATTTTCCACGGCCGTCCGCGACTCCAGCCAGGCCTGCCGTTCCAAGTTCGGGTTGCCGGGATCCTAGGCCCGAGCACGGACTGGGGCTGGCCATGGCAGGGTAGGCAGAAATTTGGCCAAGCCAGACTCCGTCCGCGCCACCAGGCCCCGGGGAGCCTACGCGGTCGTAATCGGAGGGCCCGCCGCCGAACTCCGCGGCCAATCGACGGCAAGAATCATCCCGCATAGCCGGTTTTGGTCCCCTCCAGATGCGTTACACAGCGTCGACCCAGTGGAGATGGCCCGAGGCGAGCGCGGGGCCGTCAAGCGTTCGAACCGCGCAATCTAATGGCAAGAGAGGCTATTGGAAGGCCTCTTCAGCTAATCGCTTGTCGTGCACGCAGTCCCGTCATCCGCCCCGCCTTGGTATCCTATTCGGGCATGACAGAATTTGGAATCGGCGTCGATCTCGGCGGCACAAACCTTCGCGCCGCGGCTATTGACCGCGCTGGTAACCTCCTCGACAAACCCATCAGCGTCGACACCAACTACCAGGGCGGACGCGAGGCTGTCCTCGGCGATATCGTCAACGCCGTCTCCAGCCTGAAGCAGCAATTTTTGGGAGCACGGCTGGCTGGCGTCGGCATTGGCGTCCCCGGCTTCATCCGCCTTCGTGAAGGGTTTATCACCAACTCCAATAATCTTCCCTACCTCGAGAACTTCCCTGTTCGGGACGAGATTGAAAAGCGCCTGGGCACGCCGATTATCCTCGAAAACGACGCCAATGCGGCCGCACTCGGCGAAATCTGGCAGGGCGCCGGCCAGGATGTCGATAGCCTCGTGCTCCTCACCCTCGGCACCGGCATCGGCGGCGGGATAATTCTCGACAACAAAGTGCTCCACGGCGCCGTCGGGATGGCCGGGGAACTCGGCCACCTGACGATCGACCCCAACGGCCCCCCCTGCGGCTGCGGCAACAATGGCTGCCTCGAAAAGATCGCTTCCGCCACCGCCGTCGAGTCCATGGCCTATTTGATGTCCCTTGGGGACAACCTTACCTCTCGCGACGTCTATAACCTCGCCGCCGGCGGCAACGTCAAAGCCCAACGGATTTTCCAGCAGATGGGCCGAGCGCTCGGAATCGCCCTCGGCAATCTCGTCAATACTTTCAATTTCCCGCTGTATCTCCTTTCGGGAGGGATGTTGCCGGCTTGGGATTACTTCGCTCCCACGATGATCGAAGAAGCATCCCGACGCTCGTTCTCGTTCCGCAACTCCGATACGCGTATCACCCAAGCCAAGCTCGGCAACCTAGCCGGCCTATACGGCGCCGCCTATCTTCCGCTGCAGAACCTGCCGTAAACCTCTATGACTTACTGGCTCGGAATCGACATCGGCACCGGCGGCTCCCGCGCGCTCCTGGTGGACGGCTCTGGCCGCGTGGCCGGCTCCCAAACCGTAGCGCACGAGGAGATGGCGATGCCGCATCCTCTCTGGGCTGAGCAGCGGCCGGCCGATTGGTGGCGCGCCGCGGCGGAGGCCATCCGCGGCGTCCTGGCGCAGCAACCCGGCTGCACTGTGCGCGCCGTCGCCCTCTCGGGCCAGATGCACGGCCTGGTCATTCTTGACGCCGATGGCCAGGTCCTGCGCCCCTCCCTCATCTGGTGCGACCAACGCAGCCAGGCGCAAGTCGATTGGATCAACTCCCACGTTGGCCCGGATAAGGTGCTCGCCTGCACGGCTAACCCGGTGCTTACCGGCTTCACCCTCCCGAAGTTACTTTGGGTCCGCGACCACGAGCCGTCTAACTACGACAAAGTCCGGAACTTACTACTCCCTAAGGATTACATCCGCTACCAGCTCACCGGCGAGTTCGCCACCGAGGTCAGCGACGCCTCCGGCACCGCTCTCTTCGATGTCGTCAACCGGCGCTGGTCGGCTGAACTCGCCTCCGCCATCGGCCTCGATCCGTCCATCCTGCCCCCCGCCGTCGAATCCACCGGCCAGACCGGCGTAATCTCCTCCAAAGCCGCCACGCTCACCGGCCTCGCGGCCGGCACCCCCGTCTACGGCGGCGGCGGCGACCAAGCCGCATCAGCGGTTGGCAACGGCATTGTTGAACCCGGCATCGTTTCGGACACGATTGGCACCTCCGGCGTCGTCTTCGCCCATATGGACCAGGTGGCCTACGACCCCGCCGGCCGCGTTCACACCTTCTGCCATGCCGTGCCTGGAAAATGGCACGTGATGGGCGTTACGCAAGGCGCCGGCCTCAGCCTGCAGTGGCTCCGGAACCAACTCACGCCAGGCCTCTCCTACGACGACCTCACCGCGGAAGCCGCCCTCTCCCCCGCCGGTGCTCAGGGCCTATTCTGGCTCCCCTACCTGATGGGAGAGCGCACCCCTCATCTCGACGCCTCTGTGCGCGCGTCGTGGATCGGCCTCACCGCCGCACACACTCGGGCCGACCTCATCCGCTCCGTTCTTGAAGGCGTCTGCTATTCCCAGCGCGACTGCCTCGATATCATCGCTTCCCTGAACGTGCCAATCGCCAGCGTCCGCCTCTCTGGCGGCGGCGCTAAGAGCCCGTTTTGGTCCCAACTCTTCGCCGATATTCTTGGCCAACCCATCAGCCTTCTTGAAACCCAGGAAGGCTCGGCCTACGGCGCAGCCCTCCTCGCTATGACCGGCTCCGGCCACTTCGCCTCCGTCCCGGAGGCCTGCCATGCCACCGTCCGGGAGGTTTCCAGGATCGAACCGGCCAACCGGGATTACTATCACGCCCAACACGCCCGCTACCAAGCCCTCTACCCCGCCCTCGCCCCCTTCTTCCGTGCGGTACTGTGACCTGAGTCTTCCGGTCCCCGTCGACCAGCTCTTTACCTACGAGCTTCCCGAGTCGCTGCGCCATCGCGCCCTGCCCGGCGCCCGGGTGGTTGTCCCCTTCGGCCCACGCAAGCTGACCGGCGTCATCCTGGCGACGCACGACGATACGCCCTCGTACGCCGTCAAGCGCGTCGAGCGCCTCCTCGACGAAGTCCCCGTCCTCGACGCGGGGCTGCTTCAACTCGCGAAATGGATTGCTCATTACTACTGCGCCCCTCTCGGTGAAGTCCTCCGTTCCATGGCCCCGACGACGGCCGAAACCTCGCGCTCGAAGGTCTACACGCTCACCGATACCGGGCGCGACGTCTTGCGCCAACTCCTCTTCCAGACGGACGATGAAGAACCGGCCATCCAACTCCTACGGCTGCTCGAACGGCGCTCTCTTTCCGCCGCCCACTTAATCAAGAAGTTACCCGCCGCTAAGAATGTCCTCGCTACCCTCGAAAAGAAGGCCTGGATCTCCGTCGAGCAGGACATTACGGCCAAAGACCCGCTCCGGGCTCCGGCCGAGCAGCTTCGCGTCCGTTTCACCATCCGCCCCGAGGGCCTTAAACTTCCCAAGTCCGAACGCGAACTCCTTGCTTTCCTCGAGCTCCACCCCGGCGAACACAACCTGGCTAAACTCGACCAAACCCTCAAGAACGCGAGCCAAACGGCGCGCGCGCTCGCCCGGCGCCAACTCCTCGGCATCCGGCAGGCACCCCTAGCGCTCACCGCCTCCGACCGTCCCCCTCACGCCCTCAACCCCCACCAGTTAGCGGCCTTTAATCGGATCAAAGCATCCCTCGACGCCCGAACGTTTGAGGCCTTCCTGCTGCAAGGCGTCACCGGTTCCGGCAAGACGGAGGTTTACCTCACCGCCATCGACCACGTCCTCACTCAAGGCCGCAGCGCCCTTCTTCTCGTTCCAGAAATCGCACTTACGCCTGCCGTCGCCGGGCAGTTTTTCACGCGCTTCGGCGACCGCGTCGCAATTCTCCATTCGGCTTTCTCCGATTCCGAGCGCGCGGAGCAATGGCGCCGCATCCGCCAAGGGGAAGCCACGGTCGTCGTCGCGACGCGGTCCGGGGTCTTCGCCCCGATGAAGAACCTCGGCCTCCTTCTCGTGGACGAGGAGCACGACGGAAGCTACAAACAGCAGGAAGCGCCCCGCTATCACGGCCGCGATGTCGCGGTCGTCCGCGCCTCCCAGGCTGGCGCCACGGTCGTCCTGGGGTCCGCCACGCCGTCGCTCGAAACGCGCTACAACGTGGAACGGGAGAAGTACAAACTGCTGGAACTCCCGGAGCGCGTTGCCCACCGCCCGATGCCGATCGTCGACATCGTCGATATGCGGCAGGAGTTCCTCGAAACCCGGACGCAGAACCCCTTCTCTCGCCAACTCCTCGACGCCCTCCGCGAACGCCTTGATGCCGGCGAGCAAACGATGCTGCTGCTAAACCGCCGGGGCTTCTCCAGCTTCGTCACCTGCCGATCGTGTGGCGAACGCGTCGAATGCCCCAACTGCGCCGTCACCCTGACGTATCACAAGCGCGACCGCCGCCTGCTCTGCCATTACTGCAACCACGCCGCACCGATTCCCAATAACTGTCCCAAGTGCGACAGCGACTATCTCAACTTTCTCGGCACGGGGGCGGAGAAGGTGGAGGACGAACTTCATAAGGCACTCCCTGGCGCCCGCATCGCTCGCATGGACCGCGACACGATCACGACCAAGCGGCATTTTGAGACGATCCTTACAGGCTTCCGCGAAAAGAACTACGACATCCTGGTCGGTACCCAGATGATTGCCAAAGGGCACGACATCCCCAATGTGACTTTGGTTGGCTTAGTCAACGCGGACATCGGCCTTGGCGTACCGGATTTCCGCGCCGCCGAACGCACGTTTCAACTTCTGACCCAGGCTTCCGGCCGGGCCGGCCGCGGCGACTTGCCGGGCCGCGTGATCCTGCAAACCATCAACCCGGACCACTACGCCATCCGCCTTGCCGCCACCCAGGACTACCCAGGCTTCTACGAAAAAGAGATTCTTTTCCGCCGTAGCATGAAGTACCCGCCGTTCTCCGCTTTGGCGAACCTGCTGGTGCGCGACGAGAAGCAGGAGGACGCGCTCCGCAAAGCCACGGAGCTCGAACGCCTATTGAAACCGGAGCCCGAAGGCATGAAAGTGATGGGCCCCGCCCCCGCCCCGGTCCCCCGCCTCAAGGCCGAGTTCCGCTACCAGATTCTCATCAAGGCCAACGACCGCAAGAAGCTCAACGACTTACTCCACCGCATCCGCCGGTACGCCCTCGAACAGAAATGGGGCCTTACCGCCCTCGTGATCGACGTCGACCCGCTGAGCCTTCAATAACGCCATGTGGTTTGAATAACTCACCGGTTTTCGCGAAGAGTCCGCGGACCAGGTCCGCGCCAATCTCCAAATTGAAGGCGACCGCCTGATTTCGCGCGTCAACGGCCGGGGGATGACCTGCGGCCGCCTCGAAACTCCGACGCTGGCGGAGTTGCGGCAACGCATCGCGAGCGCCCGGCGACCTGCCGGCCGGATCTCCCTCCGCGAGGTCATCGCGAGCGGGCAAGACCTTCACGCTGATCCCGCCAACGCCAACGCTGTTTTTCAAGCCGCCTCCCAGTTCAACCTCCTCGAGATGATCGGCCCCGATAGAACTCCGGAGCATGGTGCCGGCATCTACGAGTTCGATCGCACGCAGGGCCCGGCTTGCGCCATCGCATCCGGCGCGGGAACCATCTTCCGCAACTACTTCGCACCCACCAACGGACAGATCGGCCAATCCGCTCACAATCAGATCGACTGCCTGGCGGATCTCGGCGAAGCCTTGGGGAACCACAGTCAGTCTCTGTGGTTCATGCGGAATGGCTATGCCCTCCCCTCGCCGGGCGGGCTCGCGACGATTGCCCGACTACTCGATCACCTATCCGAAGCGGAGCGCGACCGACTCCGCCAACTGCTTCGCATCGGTCTCCAGTGGGATACCGAGGTCACGCTTCCTGAAGCCAGGCACACGGTCTCCCAAGCTTATTGCTCGGCGTTGCCTATTGCCTACTCCAGCCACCCGCCCGAGGCTTGGCGGAGCTTCGCCCAACTGGTCCTCGAAGCGACCTACGAAGCCACCTTCGCCGCGGCGGCCCTCAACGGTCAACCCCTCTTTCTCACGCTCGCCGGCGGAGGCGCCTTCGGCAACCCGGAAGCTTGGATCCTTGCTGCGATCGAGCGGGCGGTGCGACTCTACGCCCACGTCCCGCTCTCCGTAACCATCGTCAGCTACGGCTCCTCCAAGGCGGGTGTACGGCGGCTCGCCGGGATTTCGCTCGACAATCAGCGGGAGGGATGATCTCTATTTCAATGGCGGTATACTCGAACGAACCGTGATCGTACGCCGGGTATTGCTCTTTCTGGTTGTCCTTGTTCTGTCGGTCGCCGCCTGGTGGTGGCTCACGCAACAAGTGTCGCCGCCGCCGACCGTGTACGGCATTGTGGAGTCCCGCCGGGTGGAGGTGGGATCGAAGATTGGCGGGCGGGTGACCGAGGTGTTGGTGGAGGAAGGGGCCGTGGTGGATCCGGAGACTCCCTTGGTTCGCTTCGACTTCGCGGAGTTGCGGGCGAGATTGCGGCAGGCGGAGGCGCGCGTGGCGGAGGCTTCGGCGCGGGCGGAGCAGCTTGCCCGAGGGTTGCGGCCGGAGGAGATTGCTCAGGCAGCGGCGGGGGCGCAACAGGCGCGGGCACAATTGGAGGCCGCCAAGAATGGACCCCGGCCGCAGGAGATTGCGCAGGCGCGGGCGGAGTTGCAGGCGACGACGGCCGAACTCGAGACGGCCTATGCGACGGCGAAGCGGCTGGAGCAGTTGGCGCAGACGGGAGACATTTCGCAGCAGGCGCTGGACGAGGCGACGGGCCGGCGGAACGCTCTGAACGCGCGGGCGCGGGCTCTGCGGCAACGCGTGCTGCTGCTGGAAGCGGGGACCCGGAAAGAGGACGTGCAGGCGGCGGAGCAACGGGCGCTGCAGGCCGAGAAGGCGGCGGCGGTGGCGCGGCTGGGGAGCCGGCCGGAGGAGATAGCGCAAGCGCGGGCGCGGGTGGAACAGGCGCAAGCAGAGGTGGCGCAGTTGGCGGTGCAGTTGGCGGAGGTGGAGGTGCGGGCGCCTTCGCGGGCGAGGGTGGAGACGGTGTCGGTGCGGCCGGGCGATCTGATTCCGGCGGGGCGGGCGGTGGTATCGCTGCTCGAAGAGTCGCAGACGTGGGTGCGCGCTTATGTGCCGGCGCCGGACTTGAGCGCGTGGCCGCTGGGGACGAAGGTGGAGGTGGTGTTGGATAGCGGAAAGCGGGTGGCGGGGACGGTGCAGCAGATTGCGGCGCAGGCCGAATTTTTGCCGCGGAATATTCAGACGCGGGAGGACCGGACGCATCAGGTGTTCGCGGTGAAGATTCGGGTGCCGGGGGCGGAGTTGCGATCGGGCATGGCCGCTGAGGTCCACCGGGTTCCGTGATGCCGGCGGTGATAGAGACGCGGGAGATCTCGATTCGCTTCGGCTCGTTTACGGCGGTGGACGGGGTGAGCCTGACGGTGGAGCGGGGGGAGGTGTTCGGGCTGCTGGGGCCGAACGGATCGGGGAAGACGACACTGATCAAGGCGCTGTGCGGCCTCGTGAAGATCTCGGGGGGCGAGGGGCGGCTGTTGGGGATGGACGTGCGGAAGGAAGCGCCGGAGATTCGGCGGCGGATTGGGTATATGTCGCAGCGGTTCGGGCTGTACGAGGACTTGACGGTGCGGGAGAATATCGAGTTCTATTCGGGGGTGTATGGGCTGACGGCGGAGCGGCATGCGCGGCGGTTTGCGAGCGTGGTGGAGCTGACGACGATTGAGCCGTACCTGGACCGGAGGGCGAGCCAGCTATCGGGGGGATGGAAGCAGCGGCTGGCGTTGGCTTGCGCAATTGTGCATGAACCGGAGGTGGTGTTTCTGGACGAGCCGACGGCGGGGATTGACCCGGTGGCACGGCGGGCGCTGTGGGACCTGGTGTTTTTGCTCTCGGGCCAGGGGGTGACGTTTCTGGTGACGACGCACTACATGGACGAGGCGGAGCGGTGTGGGCGGGTGGGGTACTTGTATAACTCGACGCTCGTGGCGCTGGGGACGGTGGAGGAGTTGAAACGGCTGCCGGCGGCGAATCCGCCGGGGACGGCGCGGTATGAGATTACGTGCCCGAACATTACGGAGATGCTGACAATGGTGCGGGCGCTGCCGTACGTGCGGGAGGCGACGGTGTTTGGACAGTCGATTCATGCGCTGGCGGAGACGGCCTCGGCGGCGGCGTTGGCGGCGGCGACTTGCGTTTCGCCACGGTTGATTGAGCCGTCGCTCGAGGACGTGTTCGTGACGTTGACGAACCGGATTATCGCGGACCGGAGGGCCGGATGAGCCTGTTCGCCGGGACGTGGCCGATGCTGCGGAAGGAGTTTCTGCATTTGCGGCGGGACCCGGGGACGGTTATTTTCGCGCTGCTGATTCCTGTGATTCAGTTGGTGATTTTCGGTTTTGCGCTGAATATGAACGTGCGGCAGATTCCGACGCTGATCTATGACCAGTCGCCGTCTCAGCGGAGCCGGGAGTTGATTGAACGGTTCCGGGCGGCGGATACGTTCGAGATTCTGGCGCATGTGAACTCGGACGCGGAGCTATATGGGGAGATCCGGCGGGGCCGGGCGCAGGCGGCGTTGAAGATCCCTTATGACTACGCCGACCGGGTGCTGGAGGGGCGGGGGGCAACGGTGCAGATGCTGGTGGATGGGTCGGATTCGACGGTTTCGAGTGCTGCATTGAACGTGTTCAATACTTTGATTCTTCTGGAGAATCAGCGGTTGGCGCGGGTGGGGCAGCCGATTATTGAGGCGCGGCCGGCGGTGCTGTTCAACCCGGCGACACGGTCTCCGAACTTCTTCGTGCCGGGGTTGGTGGCGGCGCTGGTGCAGATTATGGTGATTGTGCTGGTGGCGCTTTCCGTGGTGCGGGAGCGGGAACGGGGGACGCTCGACCAATTGGCGGTGACGCCGGTGCAGCCGCTGGGCGTGATGCTCGGCAAGATGATTCCCTACGTTTCGCTGGGGTTTGTGGAGATTTGCTGGGTGCTGTTGATTATGCGGGTGGTGTTCGCGGTGCCAATCCATGGCAGCCTTTGGACGCTGCTGCTGCTGGCGATTCCATTTCTGTTGGCCTCGGCGGGGATTGGGCTTTTGATCTCGACGCGGGCGAATTCGCAGGCCGAGGCGTTCCAGATGGCGTTTGGCACGATGCTGCCGACGATCTTCCTATCGGGCTATATCTTCCCGATCAACAACATGCCGTGGCAGTTTCAGATGGTGAGTAAGATGATTCCGACGACTTACTTTATTGATGTGACTCGCGGAGTGATTCTGCGCGGAGCGAGTTTCGCCGAGTTGTGGACGAACGGGGCGGTGCTGACGGTGATGGCGCTGGTGTTGGTAGGGCTGGCGGCGTGGCAGTTTAACCGGCAGCTTAGTTGACGGGGACGGGTTCGAGCGACGGGAGCATGGCTTCCCAGACGGCTTCCAGCCTCGGCTGGCCGGAGACACTGTCCTTGGCGACGAAATCGATTTTGGGCTTCGTTCCGTCGCGGCCCACGCCGGGGTAGTGCCAGGTGAAGCGCACTTGAGGCTCCTGGCCCGGCAAGGTGACCAGAATCCGGATCTCCCGGCCGTTGAGCCCCGCCAAGATCCGTTCCCGCTCGCTGAGGACGGTCAGCGTACCACCCGCCGCTCCCGCCAGGCCACGCTCCTCTTCGACATCCATGAAGGTCTTGGTGTCGGGTTCTGTGACCGTTTGGGTCGAGAATTCGAGTTTCCCGCCACTGCCCAGCAGCTGCCAGTTCATCCGCACGGATTCGCTGAGCGAAGGCCCCATGTGGATTGCTCCCGGCCCCAAGCAGAAACCGGCGGCGGTGCCGGGCTTGTAGTTTTCGAGCACCGCTGAAGCCAACTTCTCGGCTACTGCCTCTTTCCCTTCCGGCGCGTCGCGAACGATGGAGACCGCTACGCCATCGCGGAGAGCTTGCGCTTCCAGAATCAGGTCCGAGCCTTGTTTGTACCAGAAGGCGGCAACGCCAGCGCCGAGGGAAGGCCGCGAGACGATCTTCCCGGCCTGTGCCGCGACTTTCGCATCCCAGGCCCCTGGCTGCGCAGGCTCGGCGACGACTTCGACGCCGTAGATCATCTGGCTGCGGCTAACCGCCGTCAGGCCTTCCGGCACGCCGACGCGAAACCGGCCAATCGCTTCCTTGTTTGTCAGTTCCACTCGTTTTTCTCCCGCACAATTCACCATCACCCCGACGACTAGCCACAGGCCCCACCTCACGGCGCGCCACCGGCGTCTTTCCGCTGTTCCCAGTACCGGTGCTTCACCATGGCGGTAATGGCTTTGACGGCCCACTCCTGCATCAGTTCATTCTCGTAGGCTGGCTGATGCTCCATGCGAAGTTTGATGTCGCCGGGAGAGGGCCGGTTGGGAGCGTCGACGCCGACGCCCGAGGAGGCCGGCACTGTTCCGTCTCCGTCCCCGGCTGGATCCTGTAGGACAGCCTGCATATTCTTGCCAGCCGCATTGACAAAGAAACCACGGAAGCACTGGTTGGGGTAGGGATCGCGGCGAAACAGGTTTGACTCCACCTTCATTTCAATGATGTCGGCCGACTTATGCTGAATGCCGGTGGCGGCCAGGGTCTGCTCATGTGGCAGGGGGCCGGTGGGCGGGCTGAGCTGATCGTGGAGAGCCTCTGCGATGGCAAGGTTCTTGAGGTAGGTGTCCCAAGAGTTGTTGAGTTCGGCGTTCATTTCGTCGAACGGGTCACCGCCCTCGGGAGTCGTGTTTTCCGGGTTTAGCAGCGCCGGATCGACGAGACCCCAGTACTCGTTCGAGCTCGGCTTTTCTCCGGCTTTCGGCTGGACGACGGCCTTACGGCGGTAGATCTCTTCGTAGGGGTCGGCTTGGGGCTCGGCGACGATCAGATTGCCGCCATCGGTGACGCGCACCCATTCCGCTTTACCATCGTTGCCTTTGTAGAGTTTGTTGGGCAGCAGGGTTAGGCCGCCGGGAATGTTTCCCATAATGGCGGTGACTTTCGGGCCGCTATTGCCGAGCGCGCGTTGCACGAGTCCTAGAGAGTTGAAGCCTTCAAAGCCGGCCTTCATGCGCCAATACGCGCCGGGGGACCCGTTGACCGGCTGTACGCCGTGAACGATACCGACGATCTTTTCCTTAGCGCCGCAGAGTTCGCTGGCCGTGCGGGACACGAGACCACCCATCGAGTGCGAGATCAGAATGACCTTCTCACACAGCCCGGTGATTTTACGCGACTCTTCGATGATGTTATCGATCCGTTTGGCCAGATAGGTTCCAGCGGACTTGACGTCATCGGTCCAGTTATAGCCCACGGCGTACACCGGAAAAACGAAGTACTTGTCCAGTTCCTTCCAGTCGTGTTCCCGGAGGATGTTCAGGAAGATATGGTAGTCCTCCATGATGCCGCGCCAACCGTCTCCCGGCGGGGAATCCTCATCTACTTCGAGGTAATCGGGGTTGAAGCTTTGATAGGGTTTGCCGACGATCAACCGGCGGCGGTAGGCGCCGTCCGAGCGCGCGAAGGCAAGATTCGAGAGCACCCAACCAGTCGACGTGCTCCAGCGGAGATTCGGGAAGCCGTCGGCGTCCCCTTCGCCATTGGTGCCGGGGCGGCGGAGGTGGGTTCCCATGATGCCGGGAACGAAGACGAGCGGGATGGCTTCGCGCCGCACTTCGATTTCGTGGGTCTCTTTGGTTTCGAGTCCGGCCAGGAACTTGTCGACCTTGTGCCAATCGACCTGATGTTTTTTGGGCATCGTTGCTATTGCTTAGCCGCGTCCTGATTGATCTTGGCGATGGTGGCTGCCATGGCGGGGGTCGCGCCGTTCTGCGCCCACCAGGAGCGCGCCTCGGCGGGCGTGGTGAATTCCGGATGGAGACGCCGCACCCAGCGTTCGGCGAACTCTTTGGCTTCAGGAGTCGACTCTTCCGATTCCAGGAGGCCGACGAAGGCCGGAAAGGACTCAGCGGTGAGGTCCACCTGGACGTTGATTGGGTTCGACAGGACCGTTTCGGCATCGTCGGTCAGATCCTTCACCTGCAGGGTATTTACCCCGGGCGCGAACCGTTCTGGCCAGCGCTTGCCGGCGTCGTATTGGAATGCGTGTTGACTGCCCGGCGCAACCACAATTTCCTCCGCTGGCTCCTTCGCCCACGACACCATCCCGCGATCTGTGATTCGCCGGATCTTTCCGAATGGCACATCGGAGTCTCCGATCCGCAGTTGCACCTCCCACGTCTTTTGTGGATCCCGGAAGCGAATCTCGACCGGAGCCTTGTTTGTGTAGCGCACTCCAATCGGGATTGGCCCGCCCAAAGAAAACCCTCGCTTCGGAGCAGCCAATTCGATCGTCTTATTCGTTCCCATGCCATCACTCATCACACAACCTCCCAGCAAAGCGAATGTCACAACTGCTAATCCACTTCTCACAAGATGCCCCGCAAAATCTTGATCTCGGCCGCGGTAAAGGCACTGAGGCTCCCCGTCTCATCCATCAGACCAGCGGCCGGCGAATGGTCTCCCCCTCCGAAATTGCTCCGCTTAAACTGATTCTTCGATTCGTGACCAGCCTCGTGAGCGACCACGACCTTGGCGCGCGCGGCGGATAAACCGGCGTAAATGTAAGCCCGGCTTTGAAACGAGAATCCCTGCACCTCGCTCCAACGGTTATCCGGCTTGGTCGCACTGCCGTCCACGGTGATCCGCAGCCAAGGGAAACTGGCCCATTCTGCCGTCGTAGCATGTGCAGCCGGCGATTGGGCCGAGTACTTCGGATGTTCATCCTCAATCGCAACAATCGCGTTCACCGGCAGAGCCGCATCCGTCGCCCAGTTCTGAAGAGCATCCATTCGTGCGTCATCGATCCGCGTAAACCAAGCGTCCGCCTTTGCCTGAATAGCGGCCCGCGCCGCAGTCCGCGCCGCGCCTGCCGGCCCATTCGCGTCTGCAGTTTCCTGCGCGGTGGGCGATTCCGCCGCGGTCTTCTTCTGATGGTTCGCCCAATTCAATTGAGCCTGCGTCGCATGGTCCCACAAGCCGATGTAGTTCACCGTAAATTTCGCTCCGACCGGATGAACAGTGCCCAACTCATACTGGACGAATGTGGAGGCCTTGTAATAGTTCGCCATGTGCGCCGTCGTCCCATGCGTTGAGACGTGCGTCTGGCCTGGCATCTGGTATGGCTCAAACACCAACTTCCGCCATACTGTCAACTCCTGAGACTCTTTGGTCACCCCGGCGAGCGTCGCCTTGATCTTGTAGGTGTTGCCGCCCACTCCGGAAGGCAGAAAATGGATAGCCGCCACTCCCTCTTTTGTCCCGGAGTTACCTGTCATAGCGAGCACGGACGCCTTGAACCCGTCACCCGAAGATGCCGTCGAGTCCGGATGGGCTTCCCAATAAAGGGCCGCCGCATCTCCATTTTTTCCCAGCGTCTTCGGCGCCGCGTAAACAAAGGAATTCGCCGCCGTCGTGTTCCCTGCCCCGGCGATAAACGTGAACTTTACGTTCAGCCCTAGCGGAGTGACGACGCCTGTGCCGTCTTTCTTCTTGATGAACACCTTGGCTTTGACGAGCTTCTTGGCAACGGGATCGTTCATCTGGAGCTTGTTGCCCGGCGCATCGACGGTGAGTTCAATTTTGTCGACTTCAACCTTGGCCGGTTTGGTACCCTTGCGGCTGCCGTCGGCGAGTTGGAGGCTGACCGAGTAGGGACTACGCACGGGCCCCAGACGTTTGCCATCGGCGCGAACGCCATCCCATTCAAAGGATTTGCCATCGCCATCAGCCTTTTCGGCGGCGTCGAGTTCGCGTTCGAAGATGATGGTCGCCGGGGCGGCGTCGCTGACGACGACGAACTTCACGGATTCGCCGGCGAGATCCTTGATGTCGAACCTGACGGTGAGGGTTTCAACTCCCGGGGCGAAGCGCGGGTCGACGCTTACGAGCGTCAGTTTCTTGTTTGGCGTGGAGGGTCCGGGCGGGATGACCGGGGGGACGACAGGGCCCGGCACCGGCGGCTTTGGCGCGACCGGAACAGGCCAGGGAGTGGCGGGGCCCAGCTTCTGTTCGAGGGTTTTATAGAAGTCCGGAAAGCGGATTTCGCACTGCCCGCCGGGGAGCGGGTCGACGCGGAGTTTAGCCTGATTGTCGAGCGCGCCGGACTTAGGCCCGCTGGTCAGTTTGCTCTCGTACTTCTCGGTGGGGAAGATCTTGGCGTCATGCTTCGGCCAGTACTTCTTTGGGGCCTGCATGGGGTATTCGGCCAGATTGAATTCGATCCACTCAACGGTGACGGCAGGCGGCGGGGGCATCACCCCTTCGCAGGGCGAGGCGACGGTGAGCCGGTGATAGAAGCGGCATCCGAATGTATCGAGGGTGTCCGCGAATTTGCGGCGGGCCGCTTGCGGATTGCGCCGGACGTTAGCATCGGACCACAACCGTTTCTGGCAACCGCCGGCGCCTTCGCTCGCCCGCGGGCAGGGCCACTTGTCAGACGGTGGCGTGCCGGGGCGGAAGAGCAGGATCAGAACGCGGCGATTGATGCTGTTCTCCCGGTTGCGCTCCTCGGTCGATTGAGACTGGCTTTCGGCCTGGGAGAAGACCATGGCGGGATTAAACTCGCCGCAACCTTGATAGTCGCCTTTGCCGCCCGCGTCCTTGCCCTGGCCGAAGAAGTCGGCTTTGGAGAGCTTGTCCGCACTTAGGAAGTCCATGTAGGCGGCAAAGAGTTTCGCCCGGGTCAGCGGGCCCGCGGCGCCGTCGACGGTTAGCCCGCCAGCGGCTCTCTGGAAGGACTCAACGCCGGCTTTAGTTTTTGGACCGGAGACCCCATCGATGGGACCGGGATCGTGGCCCAGAGCGGTGAGCATCTCCTGAATGGAGCGGGTGCTCCAGCCTTCGGAGGATCCGCCGTCCTGATAGAGTTGCTCCCAACGGTCTGTATCGCGGATGAGGACCGCGTAGACGGATTCTGCGCGACGGCCACTCAAAGCCTTGTTGAAAGCCTCGTCACCCACCGGGTCGGCGTGTCCGAACACGGAGAGAGGCGCTTTCGGGTGCTTCTTCAGCAGCGCCGATAGTTCTGAAAACTCTCGTTTCGTCGAAGGGAGTAAAAACGTGGACCCGAACGCAAAGCGGACATCGTCGAGCTTCCAACAGCCGACCGGAACCAACTCCATCCGGATGGTATTTTTGCCTTTGTCCGCAGTTGACGGGGAGACCAGCACCGGCAGGAGCGCCGCCGCCGGATGGTCTGCTGTCACTCCTCCGACCGATTGACCCTGATCCTCATTTGCCATCTGTTCGTATACGCGGAAACGGCTTGTGAGTTGCCTCAAGCCTGTCCTGTTCCCGTGGGAACATCGCTAACCCCTCCAGAGGAATATCTCAATTGTAGACAAAGGAGACGACCATGGGCTTCGTTCTTTTTCAGGGCACATTTGTGCCCGACGATGGGAACAACTTTCCAGACGTATGGGCCGGTTGGGCCGGGAAGGCAGCATGCAGCTTCGTTTTGAGGGATTTGGCCAGGCGGCTACATTCTCGAACGGGCGTTCGAAAGCAATGGACGGCCAAAGGGAAGCCGGCTAGCGTATCCGCTTTCCTACCACACGCTATTCCATCGGGGCCGCTGGAGAAGGCACGGACGACTTGACGACCTTTGAACAAAAGAGGTTTGCACGCTTCTTTGTGGTGAACGGCAACACCCTGCGGATGGTCGTTGCCCTGGAAACACTACGGATTGTCTCCGAAGAGTAATGCCGAAGGTAGAAGGTGGTACCGTTGGGCTTTCATGTTCGCAATCGCTCTGCTGGCCGCCCTTGGCATCGCTCTCCACCTTGCGACAGGCAATCCGTGGCCGCTATACGCAGTGCTCGCCATCGGCGGTCTGCCTCTCCTTTGGGATCTGCTGAAAAAATTTTGGGCGCTGGATTTCGGCTCCGACCTGCTGGCCGGCATGTCGATCCTCACTTCGATTTTGCTGGAGCAGTACCTGGTCGGTTCGATTGTCGTGCTGATGCTGGCGGGTGGATCGGCGCTGGAAGAGTATGCGTTGCGGCGGGCGTCGGCAGTGCTGGAGGCGCTGGCGAAGCGCATGCCGCGGGTAGCGCATCGCCGCGCCGGAGCCGAGATTACGGACATCCCGTTGGAGCAGGTTGCGCTCGGCGACACGCTGGTCGTTTTTCCGCACGAGACGTGCCCGGCAGATGGGACGGTGGTGGCGGGGCGCGGCACGATGGACGAGTCCTTCCTGACGGGCGAACCGTTCCGCATGGCCAAGCTGCCGGGCGCCGCTGTGCTCTCTGGTGCGATCAATGGCGACGCCGTACTGGAAGTACGCACGGACAAGCTGCCGATCGATTCCCGCTACGCCCAGATTATGCGCGTAATGCAGCAGGCCGAGGAGTCCCGGCCGGCCATGCGCCGTCTTGCGGATCGTTTGGGTAGTTGGTATACGCCGCTCGCTCTCGCCGTGGCGGGTACTGGCTGGGCGCTCAGCGGCGACCCGGACCGATTCCTCGCGGTGCTGGTGATTGCGACGCCTTGTCCCTTGTTAATTGCGATTCCCGTAGCGATTCTCGGCGCGATCTCTTTGGCCGCCCGACGCGCCATCATCATCAAAGATCCCGCGCTACTCGAACGGATTGACAAGTGCCGGACCTTCATCTTCGACAAGACCGGTACGCTGACGTATGGCCGGCCCTCTCTGACCGGAATTGTCACGGCGCCGGCGGTGCGCCGCCGCGAGGCGCTTACGTGGGCCGCGAGTCTCGAACAGTTTTCGAAGCACCCACTGGCGGCTGCCGTGCTATCAACGGCAGAGGCCGAAGGGGTGCCGTTGGCGCCGATCCTGGAGGTGAGCGAAAGGCCGGGTCAAGGTCTGACGGGGCTGCTGGACGGCAAGCGGATTCAGATCACGGGACGATCCAAAGTCACTCTGGCGGACCTGCCGCCGACCCAACCGGGCATGGAGGCGTTGCTTCTGGTGAACGGCGAGTTTGCGGCAGCGTTCCAGTTCCAGGACGCTCCGCGCGCGGAGAGCAAATCGTTTATCGGGCACCTGCATCCTCGCCATGGCGCGGTGAAAGTGCTACTACTGTCCGGCGACCGGGAGGCCGAGGCCCGGTATCTCGCCGAGCAGGTGGGTATCTCAGAGGTACTCTATAGCAAAAGTCCGGAGGAGAAGGTTGCGATCGTCCGGCAGGAAACAGCGCTGGCGCCAACGTTGTTTGTGGGGGACGGGATCAACGACGCCCCCGCGATGCAAGCCGCAACGGTGGGCATCGCTTTCGGGCAGCACAGCGATGTGACTGCGGAGGCGGCGGGGGCGGTGATCCTGGAGGCCTCACTGCATAAGGTGGACGAGTTAATTCATATCGGCCAGCGGCTCCGGCGAATCGCCCTTCAGTGCGCGGTGGGGGGCATGGCGCTGAGCGTGATTGGCATGGCTGCCGCGGCAACGGGGTATCTGCCTCCGGTGGCCGGGGCGGTAGCGCAAGAGTTTATAGACCTAGCCGCGGTGCTGAACGCTCTCCGGATGGCATTACCACCCGGAGAGCTCAGCGACATCGACACTTAGAACAACACCTTCATGACCAGCACAACTTGGCGGGTGGCGTTGTTCTGGGCGGGGTTGAGTTGGCCGAAGCGCGGGTCGGTGACGCTGCTCGAGGCGATGGCGCCGAAGTAAGCGTAATCGAGAGCGTTCTGCATGTCGGCCCGGATCTGCCAGCGGATCCGCTCAAAGAACCGGAACTCTTTGTAGGCCGAGATTTCCCAGCTCTCGAGGTGGCGGCTGCGCACATCAGGGAAGCGGGTCGGGAAGTCGCGCAGCGTGAACGGCGCCTGGGCAGTCCTGGGGAAAAGCGAGACGTCGTAGTACTTGTCGAAGAACGGGTTGAACGAAGGCCGGCCCGCGGCTTGCGCCGCGCTGTCGCGCTGTTCATCGGTCAGCTTCGCACTCCGTGCCGCCAGCGGGGAGGCATTCGGGAAGTCGAACGGCACTCCGCTGCGGGTCATGTACTGGACATTGAGATTCCAACCGCCGAGGACGGCGTTGCCAAATCCGTTGACACCGTTCAAGAACCGTTTGCCCTTGCCGAACGGGAGTTCATAGGTGACGAGCGCCGAGAAGGTATGCGGGATGTCCCACTGTTGCAGGCGCTGTTCGAGACCGGAGCCGAGGAGGTTGGCGACGTTGATATCTTGCGGGTTCAGCGGGGCTACCCGTTCCAGGGTTTTGGCCCAGGTGTAGGAGAACTGGCCCGAGAAGCCGTTAGCGAAGCGGCGGGAAGCCTTGGCCTGTAGCGAGTGGTAGGTCTGGCCGCCGATGGGGACATTCGAAAGGGAGACCTGGCTGAAGTGCGGGTAGGCATTCAGCAGCACCTGGCGGGGAACGTTGGCGCCGTTGATGGACGAACCCGGGAGTAGACCGGCCATCGGGTTCGGCACCTGGGCGTTGAAGTAAGCCGCACGCTGGCCGACGGGCAAGCGTTCCAGTTCGCCGAGAGGGATGAAGTTGTTATTGAGCGAGATGGGGAGCTTCGAGGTGAGGTTACCCGAGTAGCTAACGTCGGTGAGCCAGGTATTAGCAATGGTGTGCTGGAAGCCGGCGGAAAACTGCTGGGAGTACGGCAATGGGCGATTCAGGAACTGAGCGCCGATGCCGAGGCCGAGGTTTGTGGACAGACCCTGGCTCGAACCGATGGGCTGAAGCAGACCGCTGGGGAACAGGTTCGAGGGGAACGGATCGTTGAGGAAGCTGGCCGGGGTCAGGTTGTTGTCCGTGCTGGCAATGACGGTGGTGGGCTGGCTGAAGCCGGTGGCCGCGCCGGCCGCATTCTGGCCGAGATAGCTAAGGCCGTATCCGCCGCGGAAGACCCATTTGGGGAGAAACTGCCAAGCCAGGCCAAAGCGCGGCTGCCAATTGTTTTGATCGCGGTTGAAGGCTTCGCGGTCCGCGCCGGAGGTTCCGGCGTAGAGCAGACCGCCGTTGAGGGCCAAGCCCTGTACGCGACTTTGCAGCGGGCTGGGCTGGTCGAAGGCGAACCCACGAACCTGGCGGTTGTAGCGTTCGACGATAGGTCCTTCGTAGTCCCAACGAAGGCCGAAATTTAACGTCAGGGTTTTGGTGATCTTCCAGTCGTCCTGGAAGAAGAAGGCGCCATAGGTGTTCTGGTAGGCCGGCCAGACATTCTTTTCGACGTTGCCCGAGGTGATGGTGCCCGTGAGGAATGTGGCGAGCTCGTTGCCGCTGAGGGCGTCGGCCTGCTGCGGGTTCCGTTGGGTCCAGTTGCGGCCAAAGTTGTAGGTGCCGGAGGAGGCGCCGGGGTTGTGATTATTCGAGTTGTAGAGGCGGAGTTCGGCGCCCATTTTCCAGGTCTGGCGGCCACGGATGACGGTCAGATTGGGCTGGATCGAATAGGTATCCTGCGTTTCGTAGTTGGCGGTGCGAGTGGAGCCCAACGAGGAGATATTGTTGCCGGTGAAGTTGAAGCGCGGGAACTGGCGGACATCGAACTGGCTGACCAGACGTTCGGAGAAGCCGAGTTCGGTGGGGTTAAAGTTCAGGCCGAAAACGTTGCCAGAGAACCCTTCGTAACGGGCCAAGCCACCGCGGAGGTTGAAAACCATGGAGGAACTGAGGGTATAAGTCCAGTCGGCGCCCCAGTTGCGGGAGATCCGGGTGGAGGGGGCTTCTGTGGATGGTTCGGCGGCGTTATTGCCCCACTGAACGCGGGCGAAGTTGAACCAGGGGGTCTGGCCGTAGCGCCAGTTGACCCGGCTTTTGTCGGAAGCGACCCAGTCCATTTTGCCGAGCCATTGGTCGTAGTCGTTGCGGGAGCTATTGACGAATAAGTAGTTGTTCTGGCCGTCGGGGCTTTCGCTGATCCGATTGGCCGGCGGGTAGAAATCGATGGTTCGCGCGGCAACGGGATTGATGCGGTTACGCGGAATGACGTTGCCGGCGAAGGGCTGCCGGGGGGAGGTCAGCGGGTCGAAGATCAGGATGGGCTGATTGGCGTTGGTGACCAGTTTCGAGAAGTCTCCAGTCTTCTGTTCGGCGGTTGGGACGGTCCAGAGTTGCGTTTGCGGATTGCGCTCGCGGAGGCCTTCGAGGGACACCATCCAGAAGAGCTTGTTCTTACCGTTCACCAGTTTCGGGATCAAAACGGGTCCGTCGAAGCGAAAGCCATAGGTGTTGTTGCGATAGGCGGGTTTGCGCACGCCGGCGGAGTTGCGGGAGTAGCCGTTCGAAATCAGCTTGTCGTTTTTGAAGAATTCGAAAAGTTCGCCGTGGAACTGGTTAGTGCCGCTACGTAGGTTAATCGACGTCGTTCCGCCACCGACGCGGCCGAATTGTGCGTCGTAGGTGTTGGTGATGATGTTGACTTCTTCGATGGCCTGCAGGGCTGGGGCGAAGGAGGCGCTACGGCTGCCGCGGGTGGAGGTGATGCCATCGAGCAGAATCTCGTTTTCGCCGCTGCGGCCTCCGTTGATGGAGACGCCATTAATATTGCCGAAGGCGTAGAGTTCGTAGTTGCCCCAGTAGTTGCTCGTCTTGGTGACGCCGGGGAGCGAGTATTGAAACTGGAACAGGTTGCGGCCGGAAGTGGGTATGTCGGAGATCAGCTTGGTACCGATGGTGCCGCTGCGGACTGCCGTTTCGGTTTGCAGCAGGGGCTGTTCGGCTGTCACGGTGACCCGTTCGGTGATCGAACCGACTTGCATCTGGACGTTCACGCTGACGCGATCGACGGCGGTCAACTGCAAGCCTTCCCGGAAGAGCGGCCGGAAGCCATCCTTCTCAAAGCGGATTGTATATGTGCCCGGAGGAAGGAAGGGCGTCACATATCGTCCGGCGTCATTCGTCACTGCCGCGTAGTCGACACGGCGGTCCAAATTCTGTGCGATGACGCGGACACCGGGGATCGACGCCCCGCTGGCGTCATTCACGTCGCCCGAAATGACCGCCCGAAAGTCCTGAGCGAAAACCGCTCCTGTCAATACCAGAAAACCCAGCAAGGCTCGCATTTTGAAAAGATAGCATCAATGCGTTAATTTAGAACTACAAAACATTTCTTAATGATTACCGATAAAATCGCAGCCGCAGACCGCCGGTTTCTGAGCCGTCTGGAGCGCGCCGGCCTGGAGGCGATCGCTTTCGTGATTGGCGGAGTGAACCAGCCCGTCGAATGCCGCGCCAACCTGGAGGCTTGGTCTCGTGCCGCTGCGGATTGCCGTTTCGGTTTGTAACAGGGGCTGCGGTCCAGGCGCGCCGTTTCACCTGGTGCAATGTCAAACGGGCGGTTAGACCCTCGAGAGGCACGGCTGCGCTGAGGTGCGACTGAAGCAGTTTCGGTATTCGCTGGAGAACGCGGGTTCACATCGGGTTGCGATCGTCGCCGTCCGGGCCGTCGCACCAGGTAAGGCGTATTTCAGCCCCCCAATAGCAAAGATGCTGCTCGAAGACTACGTGGGATTCCTGCGGCGCCGTGGTCTCAACGATTCTTACGAGCGGCTCACCGAGCGCGACAAGGAAGTGTTGCAGCTTCTCGCGGAGGGTCAATCCAATAAAGAAGTTGCCAACTTGCTCGGCATCGGAGTATCCACGGTTGAGACCCACAGAATGAATCTGATGCAGAAGCTCAATCTGCACAGCACGGCTGAGATCGTTCTGTATGCGGTCCGCAAACGTATCGTTTATTTTGACGTGAAGCCGGACCAGTCAGCCTGACTGCGGTCGGTAATCGAGCCTGGAACCTCTCCGGTCCATGTGCTCCCCTCATTACGGGATGGATTATCCATGAAATTCGTTCCATAATGAAGGTGAACGGACGATAGCCTCCGAGGGGATATGACAAGTACGACACTGCTGGATGAAAAGCTCCGGGAGCTTGCTCAATTTGAACCCACCGATTTGCCTGTGCTCAGCTTGTACCTGAACACGCAGGCGGATCAGCACGGCCGGGCGAACTTCGACTCTTTTGTCCGGAAGGAGTTCAAGGGCAGAGTCGCGACTTACCCTCTGCGCTCACGTGAGCGGGACAGCTTCGAGGCTGACGCTCAACGGATAGCGGATTGGTGCAAGACAGACCTCCACCCGTCGACTAACGGAGTCGCCATTTTTGCCTGCAGCGGCGCGAATGGCTTCTTCGAAGCGCTGCAACTCGATGCTCCCATCGAGCATCATCAGTTGTACGTCCAGGATCAGCCTCACTTGTTCACGCTGGCCCGGCTGCGCGATCAGTATCCGGCTTACGCGGCGGTCATTGCCGATACCAATTCGGCCCGAATCTTTGTGTTTGGCGTGGCCGCCACAATCGACTCGGACACGATTACCGGCACCAAGGTCAGGAGCCGAAGCCAGATAGGCGGCTGGTCCCAGGCGCGATATCAGAGAAATGCGGAGAACTATCACCTGACTCACAGCAAGGAAGTCTTGGATCAGCTCGACAAAATTGTACGAACGGAGAAGATCGAACACGTGATCTTTGCGGGCGATGAAGTAATTCTGCCCGTGTTGCGAGAACAACTCTCTCCTTTTCTCCGGGAAAAGGTAGTCGATGAACTGAAGCTGGACATTACTACTCCGGAACACGTGATTCTGAAAACCACTTTGGAGGCCATGCGCTCACAGGACGGGCGAGGGGATCGGGAGGAAGTTACCGCGATGATCGACGCTTACCGGTCAGGAGGTCTGGCGGTGGCAGGTCTTGACGACGTGCTTGCCGCACTTGAACTCGGGCAAGTCGATGTCCTGTACCTCGGCGCCTCGGCCGGAGAGTTCGAAGGAGACGAACAGGACGGAGGCGGTAGCGTGAAGAATAACACGGCTTCCCATGCAGACAATCTTGTAACTAAAGCAAACCAAACCGCTGCTCGCGTGAGATTCGTAGAGGATACTGATTTGCTCACACCCGTCGGCGGAGTGGGCGCAACGCTAAGGTACCGAATCTAATTTTAGGAGGAATTATGGGCAAGAAAAATAACGTCACCCCGGATCACTTCAAAACCGCGGGGCGTGAGCCTCAGGGGCAAGATGTCGTTCATGAGGTTCAACGCCAGAAATACGCAGATACGAAGGTCCTCGAGAAGCGAAGGGACCCGCTTACTGCCGCCGACGATGTCGCGTCGCCGCCCAGCCCGGATACCGAAGGACGCCAGGGTGTGTCGAGCAAGAAAGGAAAACGCTCGACGGCGAAGAAGATGGACGCCGCGCGGGACAATTTCGACACCACACCGGCAGCGAGTCCAGCGGCCGGAGCTTTTGGGAAAACGTCCAAAAAGGAGTAACGGACTGGGGTGGAGTTCATTCTCCACCCATTACTCCGTCCTCGATCGTTCCGCGCCTGAACCGTGTGTGGACTCTGACAATCGCTCCACTGGCTGGTTGTCCTGAAGCGTTGGTCACAACCCCTCGGGGCCGTCATTTACTTCACCCGAGATGACCGCACGAAAGTCCTGAGCGAAACTCACTCGTTTCAATACCAGATAACCAAGCAGGACTCGCATTGTGAAAAAGTAGCATCAACTATTTAAATTTGAACTACAAACAGTTTCAATGATTGCTCGCCGGAACCTACTCTTCGCCTCGTTTTCCACTTCCCGCCAAATCGCCCTGACCTTTGACGATTTCAATCCGGCAGCTCTAGCCACCGATAACATCGCAGCGGCAAACCGCCGGTTTCTGAACCATCTGGAGCGCGCCGGCCTGGAGGCGACCGCCTTCGTGATCGGCGGAGTGAACCAATCCGTCGAATGCCGCGCCAACCTGGAGGCTTGGTCTCAGGCTGGCCACCGGATCGCCAACCATACCTGGTCGCATCGGAATTACAACAATACGGCCATCAAGGGTTCCGAGTTCGCGGCCGACGTCGCGCGGGCGCACGAATTCGTCTCCACCTTTCGCACGTTTACTCCGCTCCTTCGCTTTCCCATGCTGAAAGAGGGCGAGACGGCGGCCAAACGCGATCACATGCGCAGCTGGCTTCGCGCCG
>JBBQRA010000030.1:0-33058 GCA_038215275.1 Bryobacterales bacterium
GCGGGTGAGCGGCGTTTTGGGCAACGGGTCCAGTTTCCGGAACAGGGTGAGTTCCTTCAGCGTGGCACTGATGCCGCGATGGAGGGCCGCCTCGTCCCGGCGGAATTCTCGGGGGAGCTTCGTTTCGACGCCGACGCGGAAAGCATTCATGCAGTCGAGTTCGGCGAGACGGTCATCGGACACGCCGAGGTGAGCCATTTGGCTGGCCTGGTTGAGGCACTCTTCGTTGAAGATGCGTTCATTGCGGGTGAGGCGGAGGAGCCGCCACTGGAGGTCGGCAATGCGTTGGCAGAGGCCGAGTTCGATTTCGTCGCGGGGTTGGAGTTTGTCCGCGATGTTGGCGACGAGGCGCTGGTATTCTTTGGGGCCCTCGCTGGGAAGCAGGACGAGGCTTTCGATTTGGGACAGGTCGATGACGCTGGACCGGGATCCGTGTTTGAGGCCGTTGAGGCGGACTTTCATTTTACCGGCCTGGGTTTTTGGGCCGGTGCTTTTCTTGGCGTTTTCGCGGTTGATTTCGGCGCGGCGGGCCTTTTTCTGTTTGTCGGTCAGTTGATCTTGCATGGGGGTTCCTCCGAATTGGGTGGTTAAAAAAGCGAACGCCCGAACCAATGAAGGCCGGGCGTTCGAAGTGCTCACCAGAAGATGTCTTCACGGTAGCAGGCGGACGGGCGAAAACGGATCGGTGGGTCGGGGAGAAATGGCTATAAGTGATTGTAGTAATTGGTTGTTAGCTTTATTTATTCGAGCCGTGAACGCGTAAGTTCTCATGCTTGTTTCTGGCCGCGTTGGCTTCTGTCGCAGCCGCTCCACTCCAAACCCGGCAACTCTGTCGTCACGGTGAAGAACGGTTCCGCCGCCACCACCCACCTCCGGGTGGCGATGCGGTGGAACCGTTCCACTCACTTCACTGCACTGGCTTCAAATACTGGACTACCGTCCACCTGCCAATCTTTTGGCCGTGTTGTATTCCCTCGGTTACCGCAAGCCGAAAGTGATAGCCGATATAGATTCGCGAGAGTACGTCTGTCCGTTCGAAGTTGGGGCCGCCTACGCTGCTCTCGGCCGTAACGACGAGGCGTTTATGTGGATGTATAAGGCGGTCGCAGACCGCGCGGACTGTATGAACTGCCGAGCCGTGGCTGGCCCCGATTCGCAGCGACCCTCGGTACCCGGCGCTGGTTCGCAGCGTGGGTTTTCCGGAGCCATAACTTTCTGAGTCACTGCGGGCACCGGCAGGCCCATGCCGCTAATGAACCTCGCGACGCGTCCCCGGGCACCGCCGCCGCCGGTTACTCGAACAGAACTGCGCAGAAGCGGACGAAGCGAGACAGGACGAAGCGGTCGCGGCAGGGACGGCGATCACTGGCCGCCCCCCGCACAGGTTCGTACGGGTGCTACTCACGCATACGGCTGCTACCTCGGATATCTGGCGTCGAAATCGAATTCTCGGGTACGGGTGCATTGAATTCGGGCGGGGCGGCCAACGGACACACGATTGAGTTAATCGGCCCTCCGCGACTCGCCCCTTCTGGCTGCGCCGTTGCAAGACGTGCCCCAGTAACGGCCGACTCGGCCGCCTTCACCGTCGCCTCCCCCTCAAGTCTCAACAGCCCCATCCTGCCTTCTGCCGCGCGACGATTTGTCACCCGTGTCCGGTTAAAAGTCCCACAGAATCAGTTTGCTCGATACTTGAGACAAGGCTGGGTCCCCGCGCGGGGAAGTCGATTCCTACAGGAACGTCTCCCTACCCTATCGGGACCTCCTCAGGCCTCAATCTTATTTGGACACGAGTGCATTGAGCTCTATCGCTTTTAATGAAGGAGTCGATATGGAGAGCAGAGGTTTTAATGGCGGTTCGGAAGGCCTTCGTGGGTGCAGCGATCGCCGTTGCAGTATTAGCCACCGCGACGGGTATCGGCTGGCAGCGGTTGCGAGCCTCACGGACACCCCGCGACCGGGTATATAAAGTCGGCTTCGATGGGGCCCCACCTCTATCGGAAATTGGCCCTCGGGGCGAACCTGTTGGCCTAGCGGTGGCGTTAATACAAGAAGCAGCAAACCGCAGCGACATTACGCTACAGTGGATCGCACTTCCAGGTGTTCCGCCAGAAGTAGCGTTGCAGAATGGCTCGGTTGATATTTGGCCGGCCGTCGCATATTCGGAAAATCGTCTCAAAGTCGTGCACTTGACAAGGCCGTGGCTGGCGGCGTCGTTCGCTTTGGTATCCAAAAAAGAAACGGCAGTTGTCCACCCCGCCGATGTAGCCGGGAAAGCCGTGGCATTTACCGGCTACCAAGTCGCCACCAAAATTGCTTCTCAATATCTGCCTTACTCAGTCCTGACAAAGGGACAATTGCGATCGGACGTTCTCCGCAGTGTCTGCACTGGGAGAGTAGCTGCTGGTTTTGACGAATCATCGTATCTCAACATGCTCCTTCTCGACCGCCCTGCCGAGTGCGCTGGCGTCGCACTGAGTGTACAGATTGTAGATGGCGCGACTAGTCCCGTCAGTATCGCGGCCCGACGTGATGCGGCTGGCGCTGCCGACGAAATTCGATCCGTACTTGACGACCTCGCTGCCGACGGAACGATGACCCGCGCCCTCAACCGGTGGGCGTCGTTCTCGGCTAACGAGACCCGGTCGATTTTTGAGCTACGAGAAGCACAGGATAGGCGATTTCGGCTTCAGTGGGGGCTGGCCGTAAGCATGATAGCGCTAGTCGTGTTGGCGTGGCAGTTCTCACGGGCGCGCCGGGCAATGCGGCAGGCGGGGCGAGCGAATGAGGCAAAATCGGAATTTCTCGCCAACATGAGCCATGAGATCCGAACTCCGATGAATGGGGTTCTGGGGATGCTTGACGTGGTGCTTGATGCTCCGATCTCAGAGAAGCAGCGAGGCGACCTCTGCGTGGCACGAGATTCAGCCGCTTCGCTACTTGCCATTCTGACGGACATCCTCGACGTTTCGAAGATTGAAGCTGGACAGATGAAATTATTGGAGGCTCCCTTCGGGCCGGTTGAGTGCATATCCAGTGTGGTTCGTCTTTTCGAGTCCATCGCGCGAGAAAAAGGCGTGAGCTTAGAATTTGAATCCTCTATTGTTCCGGATCTTGTTGTGGGCGACGAGTTCCGGTTCAGGCAGATTTTGACGAATCTCGTATCGAACGCGCTGAAGTTTACGGATCGGGGAGGCGTAACGTTGCTATTGAGCGCGGAACAAGTTTTTCTAGAGAACATAAAGTTGCGAATAACTGTAACGGACACCGGCATCGGGATTCCGGTAGAACAGCAATCGCACCTGTTCTCCAAATTTATGCAAGTTGATAGTTCGACTCGTCGCCGGTTTGGCGGCACCGGCTTAGGCTTGTCGATTGCGAAATCCCTAGTTGATTTAATGCGCGGTACGATTTCGCTCTCAAGCGCGGCTGGACAGGGCGCATCATTTCGGGTGGAACTGCCGTTCAAACTCCCGTCAGGTGAGGAGCGGCGGCCGGTGAAGGTTCCGAGAGAAGTCTCGACTGCCAATCAGCCGACAATTGGGTTACGAGTGTTGTTGGCCGAAGATAACCGCGTCAATCAACTCGTGATCAGCAGATCCCTAGAGAGCTTAGGGTATGCAGTCGACATCGCCGAGAACGGAGAAATCGCAGTGGAGCGTTGCAAACAAACGACCTACGCAGCAATTCTGATGGACTGTCAGATGCCCATTATGGATGGCTACGAGGCAAGTGCAGCGATCCGGAAGGGCGGTTCTTCCAATCGATCCGTGCCAATAATCGCTGTCACTGCACATGCCCTGCGCGGTGACGAGGCTCGCTGCCTGGCGGCGGGCATGACGGATTACATCTCCAAGCCCATCTCGAAAGCGAGCCTCCTTCGCGCAATGTCCGCAGTTACCAGAGTTCCGTGATTTCCAGGTCCGGGAGGAGTCGTGCCTTAGAATTGTGGATAGTCAGGGTTGGCTCGCGTGGGACCCTTTAGGGGCGCTTCCAGGAGGCGTTGCGTGTGACTCCGGACATGGGCCGAGCCCGGCTAGGCCTTGGCGCGGCACTGGCGCAGTTCGGCCCGGGATGCCCTCTCCTTATTGCAACAGACGAGGGCCGCCCGAACGGCGGCCCTCGTCCCACGCTTGGAGTTTACGAACTTACCATGCCAGTTTCAAGCCGAACTGATTGGTTCGCATGGCCCTGGCACTCGTGATTACGCCGTACTGAGGGGAGGTCAGATTGGTATTCGGGTTACCCCAGTTCGGATGATTGGAGAAGTTGAACGACTCGAATCGGAATTCGAGGTTCAGCCGCTCTGTAAAGTTAAACCGCCGCAGGACCGAGAAGTCCCAGTTCAACACTCCCGGACCCACATACACGTTGCGGGCGATGTTGCCTTCTCTGTAGGTCAACTCATTGAATCCGCGCGCGTCCAGCGTCGTGCAAGTGATCGCGGCGGCTCCGCGGCCGGAAGCGTTCCGCCGGAAATACTCCTGCGGCGTGGGGTTGTCCACGTAGGGGCTGATTCCAGTGGCGTCGCCGCGGCTGCCCTGCGTGATCGCAGCGATGTCACCGCAGCCGCCGCCGTTGAAAGGCGTGCCGGTCGACATGGTGAAAATCGTGCCGAGGGACCAATCGCCGAGGATGGCGTTGCCGGCCCGCCCCAGATCGTGCTTTTTCCTGCCAAACGGAATCTCGTACAACACGGAACTGGTGAACCGGTGTAACTGGTGAAACTGGGAAAGGCCCCGCTCGCTACTGAAATCGTAGTTGTTGGCTGGGAACAGATTGTCCCCATCGTTAGTGCGGATGCCCGATCCACTGTCGATCGCGCGCGCCCAAGTATAGCCGAGAAGGTACGTGAAGCCTTTATCGAACCGTTGCTGCACCTTGACGATACCCGAATTGTAATTGGAGTTCACATGACCGCCGATCGTCTGAATACGCCCATAGATCGAGTTGCCCCAGGGCCGGCGTTGATTGGCCGATCGGTTGTCGCCGGGTCCGCTCCGGAAGATGGGATCGTTCCAGCCGTACATACGCTGCAGTTTGCGGCCGCCGTTACCCTGGTAGCCCACTTCGACTAGTAAGGAGCTCGTCAATTGATGTTGGACATTGAACAGATACTGATGAACGTAGGCCGTGCGGCGGTTCACTTCGTTTGAGAATGTATATAGACCCGCCAGGCACAGGCCGTTCCAATTGGAACAGAAAGCGCCGGTGCCCGTTTTCACGTCCCAAGGGCTGGAGATATTGGCCGTCGGCAGCAGGTCCAGCGAGCGCGCGGATTCGCGGAAGCCGAGGTTGCGGGCCATATCCCAAACGGGATTCACGGTGTCCTGAGCATAGAAAAGCCCGTAGCCGGTGCGAACGGTCCAGCGAGCGTGCGGCTGCCAAGCGATACCGACGCGGGGCGCCCAATCGTTGGAATCGGGCTTTACCGTCGCGCGGCCAAAAAGAACGTCGTCGCCTGATTCCTTCGGGACGATGTCGGCCATGTGTACGTTCAGGTCCTCGTGAAAGTCTCCCGGGCCAGGCCGCACCAGCGTCGGTACACGGCACCCCGGATCCAGCGCACGGCCGCCGTCCAGGACGCCCGTGCAGAACAGCTTTACGTTGAATATGCCGCGATGCCGGTCGGCGAACGGGGGCGTGTATTCGTAGCGTATTCCCAAGTTCAGCGTCAGGTTCGGCCGGATCTTCCACGTGTCTTCCGCGTAATAAGACTGGGACCATTGGCGGAACTGCGTATTGGCGATTCCGAGTGCGCGCGTGGACTCCTGGGTCCAGCCCAGCAGCGCCGTCGCAAAAGCCGAACCGGTTCTACCCAGGTTGGAAGGATCGGAAGTGTAGCGGCTGGGGAATTCAAAGAAGCCGCGGGGGAATTGATTGCCGATCTGGTTGAACCGCCGGTTAGCCACTTCCGCGCCGAACTTTAACGTGTGCTTGCCGCGCACCCAACTTAGATTGTCGAGTAACTGGTAGGTGCGGTTGCGGATCACAAACGGAGCTTCCGTGGTTTCGCCCCAGCCGGAAACGAAGTTGTTACCGCTAAAGCCGACCGCGGGCGCGCCCCAAGCCTGAGGGATCGGCGAGGGCAGGCCGGGAATGTTCAGTTCGGACGTCACGTCGCGCACCCCGTTGAGCACGGTGCCCTTATCGTTGTCAAAGATACTGGCGCCGACTCGAAAGTCATTGACCATTGTGGGCGAGAACGTCCGGACATTCGAGACCATGAACTGCCAGACTTTCGTGCTTACCTTTTCGTCCTGCGATGGGAAGGTGTTACCGCCAAGCAGAAGTTCGTCGCCCCAGCTCATACGGCCGAACCACTGAGAATTGGCACTCTCGTTAAAGTCGACGCGGGATGTGAATTGATCCCAGTCGGTGGGGCTGGGAGCGTTGCGCACGTAGTTGAATCCGGATACACCGGCGATTGCGCCCGGGACATTCGGAAGAGGGTAAAACTCAAAAAGCTTCAGCGTTTCAGGGCGGAAGCGCGAACTGGGGATGCGCTGGTTGGGGAAGGGCGTGGCCGTGGGCCGGCCATCCGCACCGGTTCGAATGGTGTTGGGGTCGAAGATCGGCAGGTGCTGCGGCGCCGAGAAGTCACCGCTTCTCATCGCTTGGTCGGCTACCGTCGCACGCCGCACCGAAGCGACCCGCTCCCGAAGGCCTTCATAATTGGCCATGAAGAACAGCTTGTTCTTGCCGTTAAAGATTTTTGGAATCACCACCGGCCCATCCAGCGTGAACCCGAATTGGTTGCGGCGGAAGGGATTCTTAGGACCGTCGGCCAGCCAGGGGCGGGCCTGAATCTTGTCGTGGCGGAGGAACTCAAACAACACACCGTGCAGTTCGTTGCTACCCGATTTGGTGTTGACGTTAATTTGGGACGGCGAGCGGCCGTATTCGGCCGAATAGACGCCGGTCTGAACCTTGAACTCTTGTAGCGCGTCGACGGAGGGACGCACAATAAAGGTATTGAAATTGACGTCGGTGTTTTCGACGCCGTCGAGGGTGAACCGGTTGTACTGCTGGCGCATGCCGGCGATGGACAACGCCTGGTTGGCACGTTCGCCGCCCTGCCGTCCGTTGGCTTGGCCACCAGCTCCCATCTCCGCGCTGACGTTCGGACTCAGACGGACCAACTGCAGGTAGTTTCGTCCGTTCAACGGAAGTTCTACGATGCGCTTCTGTTCGATCACGGTGCCGGTGGCGGTGTTGGAGGTCTGCAACATTTCAGCCGAAGCGGAGACTTCCACCGATTCGGTAACGGCGCCAATTTGGAGGTCGAAGTCAACGCGTAAAACGTCGCCCACTTGCAAGGTGCGCTCAGTCGCCACGGCGGACTTGAACCCTCGCGCTTTCGCTTCCAGCTTGTAACGGCCGGGAACAAGGAAAGGGGCGGTGAAGTTTCCGCCCGAGCCGGTAGTTACCCGGCGCAGTTGGTTCGTCGCCAGATTGGTAATCGTGATCTCCGCAGCTACCAGCGCGGCGCCGGAGGGATCTTTAACGTTGCCCGTGATTTCGCCGTAGGTCTGCGCCACGAGCGGTGAAGTTATAAAAAAAAAGACCACCGGAGCGAGTATCGAACATAGATTCTTCATAATCTCCTCTTTAAATAAGGGCACTGCGAAGTTACCGGAGTTGGCGCTTTCGAATGGGCACCCGTGATTGATGGCCGTATTCGTAACCGAAATCGAAGCGCTCGTCGCGCATCGCTGTTCGGGTCCGGGACAAACCGTCGAGTTTGCCGAAGCTAGGGCGCACCACAAGCGAGAGAACACAGCAGAACCACCCTAAGCACGTGTTTTGTCACTGAGCGAGTATATGTGGACGCCCCATGGAATCCAATACTGTGATTCCTGTAGGACGGGCCAATAGGATCGTCGCACTCAATCGACCGGCTGGTATTAGCGTGCTATATACCAGCCATGCGCAGGCGCGATTCGGTGCAAACGGCCTTTGGAAGCGCCCTGCCAGACTTTTCCGTGCGCAAACAGTCGACTTCCCGGAAGAAAATGCCGTCCGAAGCTGGAGTGCGGCCGTAAGTCGCCCCGGCCGTCTCAGTCGCGCCGTGGCATCCCGATTCGAAATAACTCTCCTGCGTGGGTGGGGAGCTTGGCGCGGATGGTGGTTAGAAGGGCGGTGAACAGATCCTGGTAGATTGGTAATTGGTTAGCGGATTTCGGGGAATCTGGACCTTTCTGGCAGATCGCTCGCCGGGGTAAACACCGCTGTCGTTAAAACAAAAACTGTTGAAAACGTTCAAAACCGCTACCGGACAATTTCCACGGCGCAACAGGCGGCCGGGACGACTGCGGAAGCAACCGTGCCCAGGATCAGCCGGTGCAGCAATCGCCGGTCGTTGTTGCCGATGAAGATGGCATCCATCTCAAACGTCGCCGCATGGTCGACGATCTCCACTTTCGGATCCGCTTCGACGATCACCGTCGTCACAAGCCAGCCCCGTTCGTTCAGGATCCGCCCGGCTTCGGCCTGCACCTGCCGGATCTCGGCATAGTCTTCGTGGGCTGACATCTCCGCCATTGGCGAATCGCCAAAACCGACTGCCGTCAAGAGCCGGACACTGGTGGATGACGGCCAGTGGCGCGCTGCCACTGCGCGTACCGCGGCCTCTGCTCCCGCCCGGCCGTCGTAGCCAATCAAGACCTGCAACCGCTGGTTTGGCCCGGTTGGCCTTTGCCGGCAGATTCTGACAGAGCATCCGGCATTGTTGGCGATGCGTGCGGAGACGCTGCCGGAAGTGAGGCGCTCCATTATTGTTCGCTGCCGGGATCCGACCGCAATCAAATCGGCCTGCCAGTCCTTCGCCCGACGTACGATGGTCTCAACGGCCGGACCCACGGTTGTTTCGGCGGCGATGGTCCACCCTGGAAATTGCTGGCCCAAGCGTTCTGTGGCGTCTTCGACCGCGTGGTTCACTGAGAGTAATAAAATTTCTGCGTGCTCCGTTATTCCAGCGCTGGCCAGATTGCTGAGCATCATTTGGGAACCAGCCGATCCGTTGTACGCAATGAGAACCTTCAAGGCCTTTCCGCCTCCTCTGCGGCCTTGATCTGCCGTAGAAGTCCCTGCAGCACTAAATCGTGATAGCTCACGATTCCGATGACGTTCCGATCCTGAATCACGGGCGCCCGCATGATGGAGAAGCGTTCCAGCAGGCGGGCGCAATGGTGAATCCGCATCTGCGGGGCAACGCCGAGCACAGGTTTCGCCATAATCTCGTATAGGTTCACGCGTTCCGGCGACCGGTCCGCCGCCAGCACCTTCTTGGCGATGTCGGCAATCAGCACCAAGCCGAATTCGTCGTCGTCGTCGCGCCGTTCGACGATGATGGAGCGGGTTTCGGGATGCTTCATGGCGAGCAAAGCATCCCTGACTGTGGTCATGCCGTCCATGCGGTCGAACTGTCGTTTCATGACATCCTGCACGCGGATGATACTTCCGTGTCTCATAACTTGGCCTCCACCAATTCCGACAACTTGCTGATCTGATGACTGACCCCGACTGCGTCCTCCACATCGATCTGAATGGCGATGCCGGTGCCGGGCTTGCTATCGAACTCCGCTGTCCGGCTGATCGTCTCCAGTATGTGGCGGCTCAAATGGGCTTCGACCAGGAATAACAAAATGTCCCGCTGCGCTTCGAGCGTTAGTCCGAAAAAAGACTTGGGCGGTACCAAACCTTCCCCCCGGGCGTTGCCGATGATCGTGGTCCCGGTGGCCCCCGCATCCCGCGCGGCCTTCATCACCGGATGGGTTTTCTCGTTGTTCACGAATGCAATGATGAGTTTGAAGTGCATTATTTTCCCTCTCGTTTCTTTGCTGTCCACCAGGTTGCCAGTTGTGCGTATCCCATGACCGTCATGACCGGGAACAGGGCGGCGAAGGCGATGAGGCCGAATCCGTCCACGAGCGGATCCCGTCCTGGAACCCGGCTCGCCAGTCCCAGGCCCAGGGCCGCTATGAGGGGCACCGTGACGGTTGAAGTCGCTACGCCACCCGAGTCGTAAGCCAGCGGCACGATCTGCTTAGGGGTGAAATAGGTCTGCACGATCACAATAAAATATCCAGTCAGAATGAAGTACGCCAGCGGAATTCCCAGGACGATCCGCAGTGCGCCAACGGCAACGCCGCACCCCACCCCAACGGCGACGGCCCATCGCAATCCCCATGCCTGAATTGCGCCGCCTGAGACGTCCTGCGCTTTCTGTGCGACGGCGATTAAGGCCGGCTCCGCGATCGCGGTTGCTGTTCCCATCGAGAACGCGAACAGGTAAGTTAGCGAGTAATCGCTCCACCCCGCTGCCGGCGCCGCTGTCAGCTGCACGGCCATAGCTTCGCCTAACGGAAAGAGCGCCATCTCTAATCCGAGCAAAAACAGAGCCAGACCGGCAATCACGAATGCGAATCCCCAGATAACATGGGCCAGCCGGGCGATCCGCCGCCGCAGGACGAACACTTGAAAACCGGCGATGATGACGCAGATTGGAGCCACGTCACGGAGCGTTGCCAGCAAGGAACCGGTGAACGTCATTGCCACAGGATTCCCAGGCTGAGGACAAACAAGATTGGCGTCAAGGAAGCCAACGCAATCATTCCGAAGCCGTCGAGCAAGGGGTTCCGGCCGCGTATGTGCGTTGCCAGTCCGACGCCGAGCGCTGTTGTCAGCGGGACGGTGATCGTCGACGTGGTGACGGCTCCGGAGTCATAGGCGATGGCGATCATTCCCGCAGGCGTCCACGGCGTCAAGACCATTACCAGCATATAGCCCCCGATTATCAGGTTGTGGAGTGGCCAGCCTCGCAAAATGCGGAGCACGCCGATGGCCAAGGCCAGCCCGACCGAAGCTGCCACGGTCGATCGCAGGACGAGGGCGAATCGGGCCGGATCGGTGCCGGGCGGCTGTAGCGCCGCCGCTTTTGCGGCCACGGCGATCAAGGCCGGCTCGGCGAAGGTTGTACCAAAGCCAAGAGACACGGCGAAGGCGATCATCCACGGCGTGCTACCTTTCCTGGCGAAATCCTCCGCCATGCCCTCGCCCAGCGGAAACAAGCCCATCTCCAGACCGGCCACGAACAGGGTCAATCCTAGAATCACCAAGGCCAAACCGGTCGCGATTGGGGCGATGTCTGCAATGGGCTTTTGGAAAACCAACGTCTGAAAAAGGCCGACCACGCCAATGATCGGCAACAGATCGCGCGTGCTGTTCCATAGTGGCCGGACCACAACTGCCCAGGGGCGGCCACCCCGGTAGATTCGCAAGGAGCTATCCCGTAGTAGTCTTCGGTCCCTCTCAGTCTATCCTGGACCTAGGGCGGCTGAGTTGTGGGTCCGAGCGCCACACCGCTTACAGAGGGGAACATTCTGACCGCGCAAACTAATTGAGTCCACGACCAGACGGTTGGCATCTAGAAGATTCACCCCGAGCACATGGGTCACCGAAGTGAACCGGTCCGTGATGCTTGTTGCCGCTCCGACCGCCTAGTTGAACTGGCGCGGCAGGGCCGCTTTCGTATTGCTCAGTGGGTCGCCCGCCAAGTAATTTTTTACAGTTGGCGGCGGCTGCGGACGCAAGATCCAGGATCATCATGATGCTGTCCCGCGTGAGGTTCGGGATCCGCCGTGGCGCATCCGGCTGACGACCGTCGTGGTGGAGGTGCAACGTATACCCCTGTTGCCGAGCACGGCCCCATTCCGTGGACGATTCGTGGAAGCGGCCGGGGACGCTTCCGCCAGGTCGCTGGGCGCGGGGCGGCGAGGCAGATCGGCATTGCTGAGCTAGATGGGTGGGTTCGATGAGAATGTCGAGGAGGAGCAGTTTGGCTTGAGCAAGGTCGGGCCGCATGCGGGAAATCAAGTTATGTTGAACGGATCTTTCCGCGCGCCAGCACTCGTCGAGGCCTTCGCCCTGCGGTTGGAATCTGAACCGCTATGGCGGGGCGGCGCGGGTTGTGCGCTTTCCCGCTATGGGATGACGAACTGGACCGACATGGCCGGCAGCATTTTCTGGGCTTGATCGGTGGGAATGGCCGAGCGGAGAATTTCGAATTTGTACACCGCATCCTCGGACTTCTTGGACAGAACGATGATGCTGTGTGGGCCGATGGCTTCGATGTGCCCGGTAACCGTGCGCTTCTGGTTGATCACGGTGAGCTTTTCCGGGACCGTGGTGGGGAGGACCTGGAACTCCCCAATGCCGCAATTGACGTTTTCAACCTGCAGCGGAGCGTTGGACAGGCCGAAGCTGACCGATTGGCCTTGTACGACCTGGACGCCGAACGGGATCTGGCCGAACGGAACTACGATCTGATTCTTGATGGTGTCGCTGATCTCGGCGATGACCGTGATCGTGTGCGCGACGTTATCGATTTGCTCGACGTGGCCAACGACCGTGGTGAGGTAGGGGCCGCCGGGATCGACCGAGTCGGGAGCGGGGGAGGGAAGGGCCTGAAAATCGACCACGCGGCCGGAGAGAGGGAAGATGGTCACCGGGGTCGGGTCTCGCCAGGTGGAGGGGGGGGCGGTATCGAGTTGAAAGCTGAGACAGGCGCCCTGGGCGGGCTTGGGCGTGGGGAGCGTCGTGATATCGACCGTAACCACGTGATAGACGAGGGCGGTGGGGCTGGAGAGGATGTGGACGACCGCTGTATTGGCAGAGAGGTCAACCGAGTGAACGGTCCCCGTGATGGCGAAGGAGTTGCCGGTGAGATGCTTGACTTGGTCGGGGAGGTGGGAGGGATTGACGGCCAAGTTGGACACTGTGCCCGACAAGGGGGAGTAAGTCGCCGATTGCGGTGAGGTATGGGCGGCTTGCCACATCTGTAACTGATGCTGGAGGGCCTGTTGGCGGAGTTCGAGCTGGGACTGCTGGAGGGGACTGAGGTCGTCCACCTCAATATCGAGGAGGACGGGGATATGGTCGCTGATGAACTTCCGGTAGACGAAGAACATCTGCTCGTCGGCCGAGTAGGAAGGCCATTGGGAGGCGTAGTTCTGGTATTCGGCGGGCTTCGAGAAATGGCCGGACTGGGGGGTGTAGGCGAAGTCCGTGGGGTTGTTCTTCATGAAGTCGAAGACGTCGATGGCGCAGGCGGTGATGATGGAGTCCTGCAGCTCTTTGCCTTTGACGAGGAAGTTATCGTAGGCGTTGGCGGTGGGCCAACTGGCGACGGCGACGGCTTTGAGTCCGGGTTCGAGGGTCATGCAGGAGGTCTTGACGCCGCCGAGGACACATTCGAAGCCTTTGCCGCGCATGCCGCCGTAGGCTTGGCCGGAGTAACTGGTGGTGGAGGAAGGATCGTAGTCGAGATTGAAGTCGCCGACGATGATGGCGTGGGCCATGTCCTCCATGGAATGGCCGGTCGAGCCAGGGACGCCGAGTTGGCTCAGGGCGAGGATACTGTCTTTACGTGGTTCTAGACTGCTGCCGAAGGGGGCGTGGAATTGGACGATGGGGACGGAGAGATCGTCGCGGCCGTCGAGATTCAGAATGAGCGGGAGAAAGATGGGGCAGCGGCCGTTGAAGGACTTTTCGGGGTCCTGGAAGCCGAGTTCCTGTTGCTGCTTGTCCAGGGAGAGGAGGGAGCAGTTGCCAAGGAAGAGCTTGGCTCCTTTTTGATCTTCGGCCTGAAGGGGGACGCCGGGATGGACAATGGCGCTTTTGCCGCAGCGGTAGAGCGAGACGTAGGTTTCGATATCCGGGCTTTCAAGGATTTCGTTGAGGCAGTAGGCGACTTCCCGGAGGTCGGCCTCGGACGGGGTTCCGGTTCCGGCGCAGCCATCGCAGAGGACGGTTACGGTGGATCCATGCGGGAGGAGGTATTTGCCGCCGGCGCATTTGAAGCAGGTGGCGCGAGCGACGAACTGCATCTCTTCCTGTTTGGCGAACGAGGCGGTGCGGGACTCATAGATCTGATTGACCTCCTGGAAGGTTTTCACCTGCTTATACGGGGGCATCTGGAGGTCGTAGCCCTTATAGAGAACGGGAATGTACTCTTTCCAACTGGCGTTGTTCTGCCTTTCCGGGTCGACGGAGAAGAACTTTGAGCAGCGGGGGATATCCTTCGCTTTTGCTTTGTAGAGACCAAAGCGGGGCGGCAGGGCGGGGAGTTTACCGGTTTGGGCGGTGGAGATGGCTTGGTAGGGGAGGGTGCCTTGCGCGGCGGCTTCGAGGTTGCTGAGCCATAGGGGCACCTCCTGTTCGATCTGCTTGGCCAGTTGCGGGGCGAAGATGTTGGCGATGGCCTGCTTCTTATCGGTTTTGTTGGCGAGGACGCCGACTTCGTCGTGTTGGAGGGAAGAGATGACGTCTTCGGGGAAGTCCTGGGTCTCCATCATCATCATGAGGTCGACTTCGAGGGCTTTCATGATGAGGCCGATCAGCTTGTTGGCGTAGGGGTTGCGATTGGCTTTGGATTCGCCGTAAGTTTCGACGTTCCAGGAGACGATGCAGAAGATCTTTTTCGGCGGGCGGGTGGCGATGGTGGAGACAGAGCTGTTTCCCATGCCGGTGTTGAGAGAGATGGAGATGGGGCCGGTGGCGGCGACCACGCGGGGCTTGGTGCGCTCCATCAGGATGTCGGCGACTTTGATGGGGGTGGTGGCGGTTTTCATTCCGAGGCTCCAGGCGCTTGCGGGGGGGCTTGGGGTTCGGCGGGGAAGGTGCTGTTGGTGTCGTGGAGTTCTTGGAGTTTGGCGCGGGTGGCGGCGTCGGGATGGCCGGTGGGGGGAAGGTCGAAGCGGAGTTGGAAATCGGTGAGGGCTTTGCGGGTTACGGGGTTGAGGACGCCGTCCGGCTCTCCGCAGGTGTAGCCGAGATTATTGAGGCGTTTTTGGATACCGATGATTTCGCTTAAAGGGTCGAGGACGCCGAAGGCGAGTTCGTAGACCTGTTGATCAGGCCCGATGAGGAGTTTGCCGGTGGTGGCTTGGGGCGGGACGGCGTGTTCGAGGACACCGAATTCGTCGGTTTTTCCGTTGTAGGTGACGCCATCGACGACGAAGGTATAGTCTTCGTTGCGGCGGGGGCGTTCGCCGGCGAAGAGCTGGAGGCGGACGAGGGAAGGGGTGCCTTTGCGGCGGAAGGCGTGGGTTTGGTCGGTGGCGGCGCTGACGAACTTGAGCCGCTTATCCGGAATGAAGACGCGGTCGCCGGGAAGGAGAACGTTGGGGTTGTTGCGGAGTTCCTTGAGGGACTGATTTTCTGGATGGATCCAGATGGTTTCCGGAAAGAGGCCATATTGCATGGCGAGCTTCGGGATGGAGTCCCCCTGCAGGACGGTATGCCAGAGCGAAATGCGTCACCTCCAGATGAATTCATCGATTATAACCGGGCAGCGGTTCGACTCACGTCATCCAGCGCCAAATCGTGATAGCTGACGATTCGAACCTGAATCACGGGCGCCCGCATGCTGAAGAAGTTTCGTACCAGGCGAGCGAGACGGTGGAGCCGCATCTGCTGGGCAACGCCGAGCACGGGTTTCGTCATGATCTCGTGTAGGTTAACGTGCCCGGGCGCCCGGTCTGCCGCCAAGCACATTCTTGGCGATGCCGACAATCAGCACCAGGCCGAATTCGTCGTCGCCGGAGAGAGACCTTGGGGCGACGAAGTCTCCAGCAGAGGCAACACCCGATTCCGGAGGAGCTTGGACCAGTCTAGCCGTTTCGATTGGAGACGAGTATAACAACTTGTGCCGGCGGTGGCTCTCTGGCTGAGTTTCGGAAGCTCTGCCTCTGAGGTGGCAGGAATCAATAAGGAATCGAGCTCGATTGCGCGATGCTGTATGTGCGGGACTTTGCTGTGATGACGGAGTTCTACCGGAAGGTGTTGATGGCGGAGCCGGGGAATACGGAGTGGAGGGAGAGCTGGGCGTGGTTCCGAGAGGCTCGATTTGCTTTGCACGCGATTCCGGGGGAGTTGGCGCGGGAGATCGAGATTGGCTCGCCGCCGGTGGCGCGGGAGAACTGTCCGGTGAAGCTGATCTTTTAAGGTTGCTGATGTTGCGGAGCGGGTCCGGTTGGAAGCGATCGGGGTTCGGGTTTTGGCACGGCCCTGGCAGACGCCGGGCGGGGCGTTTGACTGTCTGAACCCGGAGGGCAACGGGTTTCAGCTTTCGCCGAGGCTGGTTTAGCGGGCTTTGGATTGGCGGATGGAGTAAAGCCGGGCGTCGGTGCGGACGAGAAGGCGGTCGCCGATGAGGGCTGGGGTGGCCATGGCCATTTCGTCGAGCGAATTGACGTGGTGGAGTTCGAACTTCTCACCGGCGGTGACGACGTAGGTTTTGCCTTCTTCGCTGAGGCAGAAGACGCTGCCGTTGTAGGCCCAGGGCGAGGTGGTGAAGTAGCCGGCGGCGCCGCTGGGGTCGATGCGGGTTTTGTAACTGACTTTGCCGGTGGCGGCGTCGAAGCGGGTGAGGATGCCAGTTTCGTTGAGGGAGTAGACGGCGCCGTCGAAGACGACCGGGGTAGGGAGGTAAGTGCCGCCCCGCTGGTCGGACCAGGCTACGAATTGGCTGGACTGTTCGCCTCGGGCTGGCGTGACGTCATCGGTGGCGCCGGGCTTGACGGCGAAGAGGGGCTTACCGCGGCCACCGTTTAAGAAGAGCAGACCGTTGACGGCGAAGGGGCTTGGCACGGGGGCGCCGGACATGCCGGAGAGGCGCCACAGTTCTTTACCTTCGAGGTCGTAGCTGATGGCTTGGTTGGGGCCGATGGTGACGATTTCGGTGCGGAGAGGGGTGGTCCAGAGGAAGGGGGTGGTCCAGGCGGAGCGGGCGACGGGGGGTGCGTTGCCGGATTCGTTTGCGGTGGCTGGTTTTTCGCCGAGGTCGCGGCTGGTCCGCCAGAGTTGTCTGCCGGTGCGCTTATCGAACGAAGCGAGATACTGCTGTTTCTGGTTGTCGCTGAGAATGAGGAGTTGGTTGCCGTGAAGGGTGGGGGAGCCGCCGGTGCCGAATTCGAGGTAGATGGGGTTGGGTTCGAGGGGCGTAGACCATTGGGGCTTGCCCTTCAGGCTGAAGCCGTAGAGACCGAGGTTGGCGACGTAGACGTAGACGGATTTGCCGTCGGTAACCGGGGTCTCGGAGGTGAAACTGTTCTTGCGGTGGCGGCCTCCGGGGGGGCGGCCGGAGTAGAACTCCTTCTTCCAGAGCGGGGCGCCAGTTTTCAGGTCGAGGCAATGGAGGAAGTAGTGGAGGTGGACCTCGTTGGGCATTTCGAAGTCGCGTTCGTTGATTTTGGCGAGGATTTCCGGAAACTTGAGGCCTTGTTTGGCGAGTTCGGCGGCGTACTCGTTGCTGTACTCGGTGCCGACTTGGGGGACTTTCGAGGCGCCGTCGGTGGTGACGGAAGTGAGATAGACCCTGCCTCCTGTAACGATGGGGGAGGACCAGCCGCGGCCGGGGATGGGGGTGGACCATTCGATGTTCTGAGTTTTCGACCAATGGGTGGGTAGGGCTGGATTGGTGCTGACGGGGTTCGAGGCGGGGCCGCGGAACTGGGGCCAAGAGGGGTCGGCGGCGGCGAGGGTGGTGAGGGTGAGGAGAGTTGCGGCGGAGAGGGAGAGCTTCATGGTGTTCTGGGAATACGTAGACGCAGGAGCGGAAGTTCCGTCTTGAAAAATCTAATGGTAGCGGTTGCCAGGCAGCGGCGGGCGCGGAAACAGATGCGGCGGCGGGGAGGTCGTGACGTTGGGGCGTATAGGGCGGGGAAATGCGGGGAAGCTGTTGGCTCTCGATGGACGTTCAGCAGCCGGACAAGAATGATTTGTACCGTACGGCGTTGACGCTGGAGTCGCTCAAGGATCGGCGTGCCGCCGGTCCGCTGGTGGCGGCTCTGCGCGACGAAAATCAGTATCGGCGAACCGGTGCCGCGCGGACGCTGGGTCGGATTTGGCGGCCCGGACCAAAGGCGGCGCTGGCGTTGGCAGAGTGTCTGGCGGATCGAACTCAACCGCTCGGGACGCGCAGGATGGGGCGGGAGGCTTTGGCAATGCTGCGTTTGATGGAACCTTTCCGGGCGCGAAATCAGGAGGAGGTTCAGCGGATCCGGGCGGATGGGAACGCCACGACGGAGGATCGGCGGTGGGCGGAGTGGTGTGGCGGCTAGGGCCGATCAGGCCGGAGGCGGGAGGGCTCCGATTTGGATCAGAAGCATGAGAGTGTTGAGTTGGCTCCAGCGTTCGACGCATTTGCCTTGGTCAAAGCGCAGGATGGTGATGCCGGGGACGCGGATGGTGCTGCCGGTGGCGGGAACACTGAGGAAGGGGCCCTGGTGGGTCCCGGTGAGTTCGAAACGGACCGTCACCTTGTCGTTCTCCTCGATGTAGTCTTCGGCGATAGCTGCCAAGTCGGGAAAGGCGTCCCACATGCTCTTGTAGAACGCTTTGACGCCGTCGAGGCCGGGCGCGACGCCATCGTACCCGTAGAGGACGACGTCGTCCGCGTACAGGTCAAAGTACTGTTCCCGTGTGGACGGGTCCGCCATGTTTCCTTTGAACCGTGAGAATACCATGTAGAACGAATAGCTGAGGCGGCGGCGCGGGCTGCAATTGTGGGGAGTTGTTCTACCCTGATGGCGGCGGACGGTAAGGCACTAGGAGTGGGGCGCGTATTCGGTCAGGTTGACTCTTCCGAGCAGCCGGCGAAGTCGTTGGAAGTGGCGGAGGCCCTATGGCGATGGTTGCCTTGTTTTTTTGGTTAGAGAAAGTTGTTACGTCGACGGTGGGTGTGGGGCCGGAGATTCTGTACTCGGCAGATCCGCGGGAGCGGTTTGGCGCGTTGAGCGAGATTGGGTTGTTTTTTGCGCGCTCGATCGAGGGCGCAAAGGTGGCTTCGACCATCGAGAACGTGGCAGCGCGGGAACGGCGGAACTAGTCGTGGCGGGTCTCGGGTACGGGCTAGGTCTGCTTCGGTGTTGCTGGGCTCGGTGGCGGGAAAAGTGATGCAGTAGGGCCTGGTTTCACAGAACTGCAATCCAACATTCATTTGAATCCATTTGATTCACGTCGATAGGCTCTTTAATGGGAATTTCCTGGCCCGTAATCATCACGACAACCATTGGTCTCGTGCTCTCGGCCACGATCTCCTATAAGTTGCGAAGCGCCGAGTGGATCGCGATCCAGAGCGCCTTTGAAAACGCCTCTGACAACCGGATCTCTGCGCTTGAGCGAGAGATCGCATCACACTTTGCGGCACTTCGTTTCGTAGCGGCTCAGCCTTCGATCCAGTCCACCGGACAGATCCGATGGACGCCTGCTTCGGCCCAACCATGTCCGGCAGAGTTGGCCAAAGCCGAGATGGAATCCGGCGAGGCTACTTCCC
The DNA here is from genome assembly GCA_038215275.1 of Bryobacterales bacterium. GTDB lineage: Bacteria > Acidobacteriota > Terriglobia > Bryobacterales > Bryobacteraceae. The sequence goes on from JBBQRA010000030.1 coordinate 19,340, forward strand.
GAGTCAGCTTGCAGCAGGCCGTGTGCCGCAAGGGTCAATTGGAGGGGTACTTGCGATGGACGGTGCCTGTCGAAACCATCGTTGAGTCCGGGCTCCGCACCTTGCGCCCGTATGGTGTCGATCTTACGATCCTGGACTCGTCCAATGGGAACAACCCGATCCCGCTGTACTATCATGCTTCCCGTCGCCACGCCAAAAGGCCGGACCGTGCCCTTCAAACGCCGCTTCATCTCTCCCGCGCGTTCGCCGTGGGCCAGCGTCAATGGACCGTTCAATGCGATGGCGTCCCTGACGTGCTGGCGGGTGCCTACTCGTGGGCGCCCTTCGGTTTTCTCTGCGCCGGGCTGGGCATTAGCCTAGCTGCAGCGCTGCTGGTTCACCAACGAATCGCGCGTTTTGCGGAAGTGGAGACGCTGGTGGAGCGACGGACCCGAGAACTCGCTGCAGCTCGCCAAGTGGCAGACGACGCCTCCAGATTGAAGTCGGAGTTCCTGGCCAACGTCAGCCACGAACTGCGCACACCGCTCAATGGCATCGTCGGAATGGCCACGCTGTTAGCAGAAGCCAGCCTGCCCGCTGGGCATATGGAGTCCATTGAGATCGTCCTGCGCAGCGCACGGCTACTGCAGTCGCTGGTGGACGACCTACTCGACATGTCCCGCATTGAGGCGGCAAAGCTCGACATTCACCCTACTGCCGTCAGCGTCAACGAGTTGATCAATGACATTGTCACCGCCCTCGGTCCTCTCGCCGAACCCAAGGGGCTCGAATTGGTGGCGACGGTCTCACCGGATGTCCCGGAACGATGTTTCGCTGATCCGTTCCGTCTCAAGCAGGTGTTGCATAACCTGCTGGGCAACGCCATAAAGTTCTCGCGGCGCGGCTCAATTGGGCTTGCGGTCTCTGCCACGACTACCAACCTTCAGTTCGCGGTCTCTGACCAAGGCGAAGGTATCCCGTTCGAGCAGCAAGCCAATATCTTCCGCCGCTTCGCTCAGGCCAATGGCGGGGCTCGGCGGGAGCACGGCGGCCTCGGCCTGGGCCTGTCCATTTGTAGGGAGCTCGTGACGCTGATGAACGGTTCGATCCAACTGGAAAGTACGCCCGGCCAAGGCTCCATTTTCACAGTCACTATCCCGCGTCTGGAAGCCCCGCCAACCGCCGTTCGGCCGGTACCAGCCATCCAAACCGCCCGTGGCCAGGATATCTTGGTTGCCGAGGACAATCCGATCAACCGCTTGGTCGTTTCTCGGATGCTCGAGCGCCTCGGCTATCGGGTTCATGCCGTACCCGACGGCCAGGCTGCGGTGGACGCTCTCGGCGTAGCCCATTTCGCCGCAGTTTTGATGGACTGCCAAATGCCGATCCTCGATGGCTATGACGCCACCCGTGCCATCCGCACCCTGCCCTCCCCGACTTCCCGGACTCCCATCATTGCTCTCACGGCCAATGCCATGGCTGGAGACCGCGAGCGCTGCCTCGCCTCCGGAATGGACGATTTCCTGCCGAAGCCCATCGACCTCCAGCAACTCGACACCGTCCTCCGCGTCTGGACGGCCGAATCTCACAAGATTGCGGGATGCGATTCCTCGTGTTCTGCCTCCTCGCCGTCCTTAATTTCACCGCTCAATCTCTCCCCCTCAAGACCGACCGGAAGCTGACCTTCCAGACCGACGAAGCCACTTGGCTCGGTACCAAAGACAAGATCGCCACTTCCGTCTCGCCCACTTGGGCCCCGAATTGCCAGTTCCAGCCGTCTCCCGCATCACCCCGGCCTCGGGCACCGCTGAGATCTGGATGTGCCATCGCGATGGCGGTTCCGGCGTTCAAGTGACCAAGGCGGCCGAACGCGAAGGCGCGCCGAATCCGGACGGCTCTCCTCCTTAGCCCCGATACAGTTCACTTAGTCGATTTTGATACAAACAACTGGGTGTTGCCGGACCGTGGAGCCTCGGACAGCGGGCCGAAGGCATAGTTAATCATTATTTCGCTTCATACGCTAGGGGACGAACCAGTTTCCGGAGATGCGCCACGGGGAGACCTGCGCGTCGGAGGTTTGCAGGGCGGCCCAGATACCCTTAGGACCGGCGAAGCCGGACTTCATGGTGACATTCAAGTTTATTGTCAGGACTCCGCCGGCCGAGGTGGCGGTGGAACCCTGGGCGCTGACTCGACATTGGGAGTTTTCTACGGTGTTGTTGCCGGTGAGGGGCATGGCGAGGGCGTTGGCTCCGTCGCCGCTGTCCGGGACCAGGACGACGAGGTTGGCGGCGGTAGAGTAGGCGACATAGCAGGCTTGGCCGGCGTCGAGGGAGGTGTTGATGAGCAGCCAGGCCGTGGTGATGCCGGTGGCGGAACGGTAGGTGGCGGTGATGGTTTGGGTGGCGGTGGAGACGGTGGTTGGGGAGAGCGGATCCGTGCGGGGCAGAGTTAGAGTGGCTTCGGGAATCTGTGATGAGCCCAGGGTCTTCCAGCCGGTGTTCCCGGTGTTGGTGTCGCGGGCGGCCGTGTAGATCACCTTGCTTCCGGTGAAGGTGGGGGAGAAGGTGAGGCGGAGGGTAAGGGTGAATGTGTTGCCGGCACCCTGCGCGGCGGATCCGGCGCCATGGACGGTGCATTGGCTGTTTTGCACTGTCGAGGTGGAGCCGAGGGTGAGCGGGGGGGAAAGGCCGGCGTCGGGGCCTCCGTCATTGACCAGGAAGAGGACCCCGGCGGGTTGGGAGTAGGCGATGTAGCAGGCGCTGCCGCCGTTGAGGGCGGTATTGATGAGGACATTGAGCACGCCGAGCTGGCTGAAACCTTGCGGGTGGGAGAACTGGAAGGTGAGCGTCTGGCTGGCGCCGGCGCCGGTGATGGGGCCGGAGTCGGTGGCGCTGGGCTGCGCCGTGGGGAGGGTGGCGGATTGGGTGAGGGAAAACGATTTGTCGCCGATGGTCAGGTTGGCGGTGCGGGGGGTGAGGGAGTTGTTGGGGGTGGCGTTCCAGGTGATGGAATTGCCGGCGATGGTGATGGTGAGCCAGGCGGGTTGGCCGGAGACGGTCCAGGTAGTGAAGTCGGCGGGGGTGGGGGTAACGGTGATGGAGTTGGTGGCGCCGGCGGCGGGGGCGGTGGCGGTGTTGGGGCTGATGCTCACGATGCCGGTGGCTCCGGACTGGGTTAGCGAGAAGGCCTTGTCGCCGATGGCGAGGTTGGCAGTGCGGGGGGTTACGGAGCTGTTGGGGGCGGCGGTCCAGGTGATGGTGTTGCCGGCGATGGTGATGGCGAGCCAGGCGGGTTGGCCGGTGACGGTCCAAGACTTGTAGTCGGCCGGGGTGGGAATGACAGTGATGGTGCTCGCGACGCCGGCAGCGGGGGCGGAGGCGGAGGCGGGGCTGAGAGCGACGGAACCGGTGGCGCCGAGTTGGGAGACGGTAAAAGTCTTGTCGTCGACGGAGAGGCTCGCGGTGCGGGGGGTGACGGAATTATTGGCGGCGGCCGTCCAGGAGACCGTGTTGGCGGTGGTGGTGACGATGAGCCACTGGGGGGCGCCGGTGACGGTCCAGGCCGAGTAGTCGGCGGGAGAGGGAGTGAGGGTGATGCTACCCGAGCCGCCAAGGTCGCCGACGGTGGCGGTAGTGGCGCTGAGAGCGATGGAGCCGACTGCGCCGGCCTGGGTAAGGGTGAAGAGTTTACCATCGATGGTCAGGGTTGCGGAGCGGGAGTTCACTGAGTTACTCGCGCTAGCCGACCAGGAGACCGTGTTGGCCGTGGTGGTGGCGGTCAGCCAGTTGGGGGCTCCAGTGACGGTCCAGGAGTTGTAGTCAGCCGGGGTCGGGGTGACGGTGAGGTTGCCGGTGGCGCCGCCGGCAGGAGCGGAGGCGGAGGAGAGGTTTAGGGTGACGGAGCCCACGGCGCCGGCTTGGGTGACCGAGTAGGCTTTGTCTCCTATGAACAAATTGGCGGTTCGGGAATTAACCGAGTTGATGGCGGGGGCTGCCCAGGAGACAAGGTTTGCGGAGATGGTGACGGTGAGCCAATTGGGCTGCCCGGCGACGGTCCAGGAGTTGTAATCGGCTGGGGTGGGCGTGACGATAACGCTGCCGGAGGCTCCGGCGGCGGGGACCGTGGCGGAGGGGGCGCTGAGGGTGACGCTGCCGGTGGCGCCGGATTGGCTGAGGGTGAACGTCTTATCACCGATGGTGACATTGGCGGAGCGGGCGTTGACGGAGTTGTTGGCTTGGGCGGCCCACGAGAGGGTGTTCCCGGAGGGGGTGACGGTGAGCCAGGAGGGGTTTCCGGAGACGGTCCAAGTGGTGTAGTCGGCGGGAGTGGGGGTGACGGTAACGGTGCCGGCGCCGCCGGCGGCGGGGGCGGTGGCGGAGGTGGGCGTGAGGCCGACGGAGCCAGCGGCACCGGTTTGGTTTAAGGTGTAGGTTTTGTCGCCGATGGTCATGGTGGCGGCGCGGGGGGCGATGGAGCTGTTGGCTTGGGCAGTCCAGGAGACAGCGTTGGCGTTGCGGGTGATCGTGAGCCAGGCGGAGGGAGAACTGACGGTCCAAGTGGTGTAGTCGGAGGGAGTGGGGGTGACGGTAACGCTGCCGGAGCCGCCGGCGGCGGGGGCGGTGCTGGAGGCCGCGCTGAGGGCAATGGTGCCGACGGCGCCGGACTGGGTGAGGGTGAAGGTCTTGTCGCCAATCACGAGAGCGGCGGAGCGACTGTTGACGGAGGGGTTGGGTTGCGTGGTCCATGAGACTGAACCGGGATTGGAGATGGTCGTTAGCCAATCGGGTGGGGGGCTGACGGTCCAAGTGGTGTAGTCGGCCGGGGAGGGGGTGACGGTGACGCTACCAGAGCCGCCAGTAGCGGGCGCCGTGGCGGAGGCGGCACCAAGGGTGACGGTGCCGGTGGCTCCAGACTGGTTGACGGTGTAAGGGTTGCCGTCGATGGTGAGAATGGCGGAACGGGCGCTGACGGAGTTGTTGGCTTGAGCGGTCCAGCTGACCGAGTTGGTGGACTTGGTGGCAGCGAGCCAGGTGGTTTGGCCGGTGACGGTCCAGGTGGTGTAGTCGGGCGGGGTAGGGGTAACGGTGAGGCTTCCGGAGGCTCCGGCGGCGGCGGCGGTGGTGGTCGATGCGCCTAGCGACACGGACCCGTTGGCGCCGGATTGGGTTAGGGAGAAGGTTTTGTCGCCGATGGCGAGTGTGGCGGAACGGGCCGTGACGGAGTTGTTGGCTGGGGCGGTCCAGTTGACGGTGGCACCGGAGATGGTGACGGAGAGCCAGGCAGGGTTGCCGGTGACGGTCCACGAGGTGTAGGTGGTTGGGGTGGGGGTGACGGTGATATTGCCGGAGGCACCGGCGGCGGTGGCGGAGGCGGAGGTGGGACTTAGCGAGGCGGAGCCGAGGGAACCGGCTTGGGTGATGGTGTAGGTTTTGTCGCCGATGGTGAGTGTGGAGGAGCGGGAGTTCGAGTCGGGATTGGCGGTGGCGGTCCAGACGTGGGGATTGACGGAGAGGTCGACGGAGAGCCATGTGGGCTGACCGGAGACGGACCAGGCGGCATAGGCGGGTTCGGTGGGGGTGACGGTGATGTTTCCCGAGCCGCCAGCGACCGGGGCGGCGGCGCCGGAGGCGTCGAGGGTGACGGCGCCGCGGGTGAAACGGCGGCCTGTGGAGTTGGCTACGGCGTTGGAGTTGTAGCTGGAGAGTGTCGCCATGACGCCGGAATCGTCTTCAATGCCGACGGTGGCGCTTCGGCCGCCGCCATAGACCGCTACGCTGGGCTGGACCTCCTTGTAGTTGTACTGAATGCCGCCCCAACGATTGAAGATTATCTGGAACGAGTAGATGCGGGTGGCGGAGGTGAAGTGGGGAACGTTCTCCCAAGTGACGACAAAGCTGCCATCGGAGGAGCCGTAGCGGATGGTTCCGCCCTGACTAGGATCGAGGTCGTCCCAGTAGGCGTAGAGCGCGTTGTTGGGGGTGGCCTGGCTGGGAAGGGTCGAGTTTTCGAACTGCGTGGCGCCGTTCGAGGATCCGAGGGTCAGGAAGCCGTTGGCGCTGATAAAGGCGGTGTTGAGTTGGTTGCCGTAGAAGGGGAAGGCGAAGGGGAGGGAGATGGCGGAGCTGACGCCGTCACCAGAGAGGGAGACGGCGGTCATACCGGTTGTATCAATCCAGCGGTAGGTGTCGGTGCCGACGGTGTAGGGGGGCTGAACGCGGATGACTTGGGCACGGCTGGCGCTGCCGTCGGGGCCGGAGACGGAGAGGGTGGCGGTGTAGGCGCCGGAGGAGGTGTAGGTATGAGTCGTGGAACCGTTGAGGGCAACGGCGGAGCCGCCGGCGCCGACGTTGAGGAGGCGGGAGGTGAGAGAGCCGAGAGAGGTATCGGTGAAGGTGACGGTAAGGGGTGGGGCGCCGGAGCGGGTGCTGAGGGTGAGATGGGGGATAGGGCGCTGGGCGCTGGTCAGGGCGCGGTAGAGGTTGAGACGGCCGCCGGAGAAGGTGGTGGGTTCGAGGGCGGGGAGAGGATCGGTGGCGAGGAGGAGCTTGCGGATCAGGTCGTCGGAGGAGAGGGCGGGAAAGTAGGCTTTGAGGAGGGCGAGAGCGCCGCTGACGTGCGGGGTGGCCATGGAGGTTCCGCTGAAGGTGGCGTAGTTATTGTTGGGGGTGGTGGAGAGGATGGAAGAGCCGGGGGCGCCAAGGTGGACCGTTCGATAACCGTAATTCGAGTAAGTGGCGAGTAAGTCATGGCGGTCGGTGGCGGCGACGGCGACGACATTGGGGAGATTGAAGCCGGAGGGGTAGCTGACGGCCTGATCGTTGTCGGAGCCTTCGTTGCTGGCGGCGGCGACGAAGATGACTCCTTGTTCCTTGGCGCTGTTGATGGCGTTGAAAAGAGACTGGGAGAAGCCGCCGCCACCCCAAGAGTTGTTTAAAATGTGTACGCCTTTTGTGAGGGAGTAATTGATGCATTCGATCGCGTCGGACGCGGAGCCGGAGCCGTCGGCGGAGAGGAACTTGAGCCCCATCAGTTTGACGTTCCAGGCGACGCCGGTGACCCCGATGCCGTTGTTGCCGACCGCTCCAATGGTGCCGGCGACGTGGGTGCCGTGGTTGTTGTCGTCCATGGGGTTGCCACCGTTGGTGATGGCGTTTATGCCATGGACGTCGTCGATGTAACCGTTGTTGTCGTCGTCAATGCCGTTGTTGGGGATTTCGCCGGGGTTGGTCCACATGTTGGCTGCGAGATCGGGATGGTTGTAGTCAATACCGCTATCGACGACGCCGACAATTACGGTACTAGCGCTCGATCGGAGGGTCCAGGCTTCGGGGGCGTTGCTATCGGCGTTGGCGGTGCCGGAGCTCTGACCGGTGTTGTGGAGGCCCCAAAGTTGGTTGAATGATGGATCGTTGGGGAAGGTTTGGGCTTGGTTGATGGTGAAACGGTAGTCGGGTTCGGCGAATTCAATCAGGGGGTTGGTTCGATAGAGGGCGACGGCCTGTTCGACGTTTAAACCCTTTGGGAGTCGGAGGACCTGAATATTGCCGACCCGAGCGAAGATGCGGGCGATGGTGGCTCCGTTTGTATTATGGAGGCCCTGGAGCACCAAGCTGGAGGCTCCGATACGGGGCTTGATGAGGATCTGGCCGGTGCGGTGGGGGGCTACTTTGAGGGGTTGGGCGTAGAGATGGCCGAGAGGTAGCAGCGCCAACAATAGAACTATCGCCCGCGCCGCTCGTCTCATTCTCTCTGATCGTCACTTCTCTGGAATATCGTTAGGGCGGGCCTGTGGCGGATTTTCCGGGATTGACGGTCTGGAGGGCGCGGAGGTAAAATATTGTCTTACACCTGTTCCGGGTTGCCCGGCTGAGCAGCAGATCTTTGGAACTCATGCGCATCCGGATTCTTTATCATGATCGCTGTTTTGACGGGGCTGCATCGGCGGCTTTGTTGGGCAGGTTCTTGCAGGAATATTATTATCCGCAGGGCAAATTGCTGCTGCGGGGGATGTTGCACCGGCCGGGGTTTCGATGGTCGACGGGTGACCTGGACGGGGATGAGAACGCGATTGTCGATTTCCGCTATGCGCCGGATTGCCGATTGGATTGGTGGTTCGACCATCATTTGAGCGCGTTTTTGAGTCCGGAGGACGAAGCGCATTTTATGCGGCAGCCTTCGCCGCGGAGGGTTTTGGACGTGACGCGCGCTTCGTGTACGGGGTTGATTGCCGATTATTTACGGGACCGATTCGGGTATCTCGCGGAGGGGATGGAGGACCTGATCGAGTGGGCGGAGGTGATTGACGGGGCGAAGTATGCGAATGCGGCGGCGGCGGTGGAGTTAAGGTCGGCGGCAGCGCGTTTGCGGTTGGTGATTGAGCACGCTGAGCAGGAGGAGATGCGGGCGGAGGTGGTGCGGCGGTTGCGGTACCGTTCAATAGAAGAGGTGTTGGCGACTCCGGCGTTGAAGGCGGTGGCGGACCGGTGTGTGGCGGAGCGGCGGGGGGAGATGGGGTTTGTGGTGCGGAGACTGGAGCGGCGGGATAGGGTCGGGTATCTCGATGTGCGAGGGATTGAGGGAGCGCGGCCAAACCGGTTTCTGCCGTATTGTGTGTTTCCCGATTTGGAGTATCTGGTGACCGTTTCGGCGGGGGATGACTGGGTGCGGATCTCGCTGGGGACGAATCCGTGGCGGCGGCCGGAGGGGTTGGTGAATCTGGCGGAAGTGGCGAGGCGGTATGGCGGCGGGGGCCATGCTGCGGTGGCGGGAATCAGTCTACCGCGGGGGAAAGAAGCAATGGTGGAGCAGGTGCGGGAGGAGATTCTGCAGGCGCTGACGAGTGACCGGAGGCTGGCGGTTTAGGGGCGGGAAAGTTCCTGATAGAGAGCAGGGCGGCGGTATTTGAGCATGGAGTGTTTCCGTTTGGGGGAGACGGTGAAGCGGCCGAGGACGATCTGGTCTTCTTCGCCCTGGTTCTGGGCCAGGATGTTGCCGCCGCCGTCGATTAGAAGCGCGCGCTTAGGGTGGACGAAGGCGAGATTGACGCCGTTTTCGTAGGCGCGGACGCGCATCAGTTGGTCGTTCATTTCGCCGTAGCTGCCCCAGGCTGGTACGAAGATCATGTCAGCGCCTTTGACGGCGAGGATGCGGGCGGCTTCGGGGACTTGACGGTCAAAGCAGATGAGGGTGCCCCATTGGCCGAACTCGGTTTTGACGACGGGGAAGGAGTCGCCTTTGGTATTGAAGGGCTCGTCGTTCATGGTGTGGCTCTTCGAGTAGTGCGAGGTGATCTGTCCTTGCGGAGAGAACATGACGGCGGTGTTGAAGATTTTTCCGTCGCGCTTTTCGGCGAATCCGAGCATGAGGTAGACGCGCAGTTCCTTGGCGAGGGCGCGGACTTGGGAGAGGAGGGGACCGTTGAGGTCCTCGGCGGCGCGGGCGGCGTAGCGATCCTGTTCGAGGCCGGGGGTGCGGCCTTGGTTGCCGACGTAGCCTTCGAGGTAGCCTTCGGGAGCGACGATGACCTGGGCTCCTTGGGCGGCGGCTTGGCGGGCGAAGCGGGCGAACTTTTCGAAGTTGGCCTGCTTATCCCAAGGTTCCGGCGTGATGCTGAGAGCGGCCATGAGGAAGCCGGGAGCGGAGGCCGGAGGGGACTGAGCAGGGAGAAGAGCGGCGCAGGCGAGGAGGACGGCGCAGCGGAGAGACATCATGCGGAGAGGATAGCGCCGCGCGGCGCTATGCGCAATCAGCCGCGGTCGCATAAGCCGCGGTCGAATTGCCGGAAGAAGATGACTTTGCCCTCGCCGGAGACGATTAGGACGGCTCCGCTCTCCTGTTGGAAAATCGAGATCTCAGGGACCTCCCCGGCACGCTTGGGGCGATGGAGCTGCCGGAAGTAGGCGGTATGTTTCCAGGTGGCGGTGACGAGCTTGGTGGAGGGTGGGAGGCTTACCTCAATAGTGCCGCCGTAGCCTCGGGCTCTTTGTTGGGCGGTGCAGGAGGCGAGCAGGAGGATGGTAACGAGAAAGAAGAAGTGGAAGCGTCATTTCAGGATCCGTGATTCCCGTGGGAGAGGCGGTCGACGTGTTCGGCGTATTCGGCGAGGAGATGTTCGCTAATCTCCTGGGGGACGATGCCTTCGATGACGCCGCGTTGGAGGGCGTCCCGTTCGGCGGAGAGGAGGCGGAGCCGGGCTTGGCGAATCTCCTCGGCGACGAGAGCCGGGTTGGATTGCTGGAACTCCAGGATGCTGGCTTCGAGGTCGACGGAGCGCGTTTCCATTTCCGCAACGAGCCTGGAGTAGACGGCAGGGGAGACGGCGCGGAGGGATTGGAGTTTGTCGAGTTCGGCGCGGGAGGCACTGAGGGTGAGTTGTTTGGCCTTTTGGAGAGAATAGGCGTTGTCGGTCTCTTCGATAATGCCGAGCCAATTGAGAAGGGGTTTCATGGTGAGTCCCTGGACGACGATGGAGAAGGATACGACGCCGAAGCAGAGGGTGAGCAGGGTGTCGCGATGCGGAAAGTCCTGCGGCAGGCTAAGGACGAGCGCGATGGAGACGCTGCCGTGGAGACCGCCCCAGATGAGTACCGGATTCCATCGAGCCGGGATCGGTTCGCCGAGGCGGCCGCTGAGGGGGGAGAGGGCGTAGACGACGAGGGTGCGGCCGAGGAGGACGGCGCCGATGGCGAGGGCGATGGTGGACCAGGATTCGAGGATCTGCGCGACGTGGACTTCGATGCCGATGAGGAGGAAGACGAGCGAATTGACGACGAAGGCCAGATATTCCCAGAAGGCCCAGACGGCGACACGGGTGCGGGGGCTCATGCCCATTTGGGCACCGAGGTTGCCGACGGTGAGGCCGGCGACGACGGTGGCGATGACTCCGGAGACGTGGATCTGCTCGGCGAGCAGATAAGAGCCGTAGGCGACGATGGTGGTGAGGGTAATCTCGATGCGGGGTTCATCGACGTAGGCGGTGATGCGGCTGGCGGCGTAGCCGACTAGGAAGCCGATGAGAGCGCCGCCGAAGGCGACGATGAGGAATTGGCCCAAGCCGGACAGGGCGTCGAATTGATTGGTAACGATGCCGGCGAGGATGAGTTGGAAAACGACGGCGGCGGTGCCGTCATTGAACAGGCTTTCGCCTTCAACGATGACACCGAGGCGTTTGCTGACATTGAGGTTGCGGAAAAGGGCGATGACGGCGATGGGGTCCGTGGCGCTAATGAGGGCTCCAAAGAGGAGGGCGGTGAGGACGGGGAGGCCGAGGACTTGATGGACGGCGTAACCGGTGATGGCGGTTGCGGCCGCGACGCCGATGATGGAGAACAGGACGATGGACCAGAAGTTCTCGCGGAGGTGTTTGATTTCAATGTTGATGCTGGATTCAAACAAGAGGGCGGGTAGGAAGAGGACGAAGATGATTTCAGGAGTTAGAAGTTGGGCGTTGCCGACGACGTCTTTGATGGGGACGTGAAAGAGATCGATGGCGAAACCGGCGAAGACCAGGGCGATGGTGTACGGGACTTTCCAACGGCTGGTGAGGAGGGCAACTGCGGATACGGCAAGCAGTAGGAGCAGGAGGAGTTCGACGAGCACGGTAGCCGACATCCTATGAGGGTAGCGAATCGGACTGAGAATCGGGGGGTGGCAGGGCCGAGAGAATGGGTGTAGATTAAAGGCGCAGGGAGGAGATGTTAGAGTTTCCCTCGGGAGGTAGTTATGCTTTCCATCAACAAGATTTTATTGCCGATTGACTTTTCGGACCGCTCGAAGGCGGCGGCGGAAGAGGCGAGATACTTGGCGAAGTTGTTTGGCGCCGAGGTCGTCGCGGTGTATGTGATGCCACCGATGCCGATCTATGGCGGGGGGATCGAGATGGCTCCGGCGATTGATTGGTACGCGGCGCAGCGGCCGGCCGTGGACCAAAGGCTGGGGCCGTTTGTGGCGGCGGAGCTGGGTGATGTGACGGTGAAAACTGTAGTGCGGGAGGGGGATCCTGCATCCGAGATTATCGCCGTGGCGAATCAGGAGGAGGCAGATCTGATTCTGCTGGCAACGCACGGCTATGGCGGGTTCCGGCGATTCCTGCTGGGGAGTGTGGCGGCGAAGGTGTTGTCGGATGCGGCGGTGCCGGTGCTGACAAGCGCCCATGTGCAGGAGGGCCGCGGGCGACAGGAGATCGAGTCGGTGTTGCTGGCAGTGGATGTAGATCATCGAGCGCCGTTGTTGATGAAGGCGGCGGCTAACGTGGCGCGGCAGTTTGGGGCCAAGCTGCACATCATCCATGCGAGTCCGGACGATGGCGCGGGGGCGGGACGCTTTGTGGATCCGACCTGGCGGGTGGAGATTGCCAAGCGGCGCGACGCGGCATTGCGGGAGGATATGGCGACTGCGGGCGTGGAGGCGACGTTGCAAGTTGTGGCAGGCGAGGTGGCCAAGGTGGTGCGGCAAGTGGCGGGGGAAGTGGGCGCGGATCTCGTCGTGTTAGGCCGGACGACGGAGACCGGATTTCTTGGGCGTTTGCGGACCAACAGCTATGCGATTGTGCGGGAGGCACCTTGTGCGGTGTTGAGTATCTAAGGCTATGACTTTGTCAAAGACGGGGTTGGTCCTGGCTGCATTGTATGCGGCTGGGGCCAGTTGGGTGGTGTGGACGGAGCGGGTGAACACGGGCGGGGGCTGGATCAACCTGCGTTTTATGGGGAGTTATCTGGCGACGTTTCCGGTGGCGGGTTTGGCGGAGTGGATGGGGATGAAGCTGGATTTTCGCCGGAGCTTGGATGTGATGGTGGCGGTGGGTGGCTGCGCCGTGAGTTTCTATTTTCTGGGTTGGGGAGTGGAGCGGCTTTTTCGGGGCGCTGATCCGGGTTGATGGTGAAATGCGCGTATCTGCCGGTATGCGATTCTTACTGGTGTTTTTCTTGCTGTCGAAAGCCGCTGAGGCGGTAGACCTGGAGCGCAGCGGCTGGCGACGCCAGGAGCAGAACGGAGTGGTGGCGTACTTCCGGGGCGAGGAGGCGATGATGATGACGCTGCCGCCTAGGGCGATGGTGGGGGCGTTGCGGGAATCGTATGAGAAGGCCCGGGAGAGTTTCCTGGGTGGTCAGTTGCTGCAGCGCGGCGCGGTGCAGGAGATGTCGGGCGGGGTGTTCTCGGAGTATGTTGTGCGGGAGCCGAACGGATCGCAAACGCATCGGGCGTCGTTCGCGATGGAGCGGGGAGGGCAGATGCTGGCGTACTTGTATGCGACCAACGACGAGGCGGCGTTTCGAAAATACCGCGAGGAAGCGATGGCGTATTTTGCGGCGCAAGGCCCCGGGCCGGCATCGACGGCGAGCGTCGTGGGGGAGTGGTACACAGGGAGGGTGTCGTCGATCCAGTATCAGGACCGGGTGACCGGCGCGGCGGCGCCGACGTCTGTGAACAATATGACGTACCGGTTTAACGATGATGGCACGTATGAGCAGTTCGGATTGATGCAGTTCACGTATGGCGACCTGTACCAAATTTGTACTTCATGAACTTGAGCGGCCGGTGGGAATTGCAGGGGGATGTGTTGCGGGTGAAGCCGACGGCGGGCACGTTTGATTCGCGTACCTGCGGGGGGCAGCCGGTGCGGAAGCCGGCGAATCTGGTGGAGTCGGTTTGGAAGGTGCGAGTGAGCGGGAATGAGATGAAGGTGACGGACGAGAAGGGCGCTTCGAGCACGTACAGGAGGAAATAGGGCAGGGCTGT
>JBBQRA010000031.1:0-32163 GCA_038215275.1 Bryobacterales bacterium
TCTTCGTGCTCTTCACCCGGATGCCTTCCCGCGTCTGCTCCAATCCCGCCGCGTTGGTGACCGGCTTCAAGAGCAAGCCGGGGCCTGCGGAATCGCTTCATCGAGTTTTGCGCCCGGAGTTGTACACCGGACGTTGACGACCTTGCCACCGGGGGACCTACCGCCCCTGATGGCAACCGCGGCGCGGTTGTGAGTTGCTTCCCCGCGCCGCATATCCATGCCCTAAGCGCTGTTGCTTATCGCAGCCACCCTGCCACAACCTGTGAAAAAATAAAAATGACTGTTCCGAGGACAAGCGGCCAAAGGAAACCCGCAATGACTCCGACAATAATTGAGGGAAGCCAACCCAAGCCGACGCCGAAAAGGTATCCATACGTGGCGATGCAGTAGATCCAACTGACAAAAAACGTAATGATCCCCGTCAAAACGCCACTTTGGCCGTAACTCCAGCCATAATTTTCAACAGGTCGCGGCTCCCTTATGCTTGCTCTACAATGCTTGCACTTTCCCTCGTTGCGAAGAAGTTTATCTCCGTCAAGTATCCACCGGTCACAATTGGGGCACAGCAATCAGGACGTTCCTCAATCAAAATGAATGCTCTCGGATCACCATTGGCTGAAGTCTTATGCTCGCCATTCCTCTAAAGTCCAAATGCTAAAGCCGCAAAACGTGAAGGGTATCACGGAAACAGTCTCAATCGTAGCCGTAGTGCTCCTTAAGCGCGGCCACGTCCGCGCCTCCTGCTAGAACGCTGCTAGAACGAGCCTAAAATAGCCCGCGTTCTAGCAGCACTGGCCGAACTACTTGAACGTAGAATCAACAAGATAGCATCACTGGAGACCCTGACAAGCGGCTGTATCAGGTTCAATTCTCCTTAGCGCTACCAACAACTTCTAAATAGAGCCAAACTTGCTCCAGTCATACTGACTGTTCCCAGGTTTGGCTTTATTGTTTTTGCTGCCAAGCGCCAGGACGTGCTGATCCGCCCCAAGCGGCGTTCCTCCATAGACCCAGGCGACGCCGGTCTGATTGGTGATGTGCGCATGCCGAGCCTGCGAGTTCAGGGCCGTCGGCCCCGGCGTACCGTACGTCGGGCCGTCCGTCCGGATAATCGTCAGCTTATTCAAGATGTTCTGATCTGCTTCGCACGCATTGCGCAACTGCGGCGTCTCATAAGTCATTGCCATCGGGTAAAAAACCTCCAGGAGTATCTTAATCCGCGGCGTCCGTTTCAAGCAAGGATGGAAATACCCTAGGCCACCGCAAGTTGCCGCAGTAAGCCGCCTTCCGCACGCTTCGGCTGCCGCTTCGGTGTCGCAAAACGACGGTGCATTTCCATCGCGTTCCAAAACGACTGGCCGCCGGCATCGTTCGTGAAGAATACAAAGGATTTATCCGCAAACGCCGCCACATCCTGGATCCGCGCTTGCCACTGGTCCAACTCCGCCACCGAATACTTATATCCCGCGCCGCGCGATGGCTGTCGCTCTTCGAAATCGACATACCAGTCCGGACGCTGCTTCCCATGGAGCCGCACATAGCCAATGCCCGACGTCAGGTTCGAAGCCGGACTCATCGCCCGAATGTGGTCCGGTTGATCAATGTTGGCAAAGCCTACGCGGTAGTCAATGAACGTCCCCACGGCCTCCGAACATCCCCAACTCTCATGCCGCATCTCGGCCACCAACGGAAACTCGGCGAACGCCCTCCGAAGCTGAATGAAATAGTCCCGGTTCTCCTGCGTGAAACGAAATGACCAGGGAAACGTCACGAGCAGAGCGCCCAACTTCTTCGCCCGGCGCAGCGGGCGCAGAGCAGTACAGAACGCTTCCACCGACGGAACATCCAGACCCCGCTCATGCGTGAACTGCCGGTGTAGCCGGGCCACAAATTGAAACCGCGGGTTGCAGGCGCTCTTGTCGAGCCATAGCTTCAACACCTCTGGCCGCGGGTACGATTCAAAGGTCGCCGGAATCTCCACCGCGTCAAACCGTTCGGCGATGAATTGCAGTGGATGGAACCCCTTCGGCTTCCCTGCCGGGTAAATCACCCCTTCCCAGTGCGGAAAGTTCCAGCCGGAGGGGCCGACCAGCACAGGAGTGCGGGCGGGCGTCAAGGTAACGGGATCCAATTGAAACTTGGTCATGAGGGGCCTCAGTCGATCTTTGCTGTTTGTTCGCCCCCAGAATAAGGCAGATCGGAGGGGCCGTCAAGAAAAATCTTCGCCTCTTGTTCGCCTCTTGACACACTCGAATAAAAAAAGTCGCGTTGTAACCTGCGTCATACCCGTGACGCTATACATTTAAATCCCCGTTACGAAGGACGGGCGCGCACCCCAAACCTCAAGTTACGCGTCCGTCCGCCTCTCGTAGTTAGTCAAACATCCCCTCATAAAGCACGCTGGACAGATAGCGTTCCCCCGAATCCGGTAACACCACCACAATCGACTTGCCCTTCATCTCCGGCTCCTGGGCTAGTTTCAGAGCAGCGGCCGCCGCGGCTCCGCATGAGATGCCACATAGAATCCCTTCTTCCCGGGCTAGGCGGCGGGCCACTTCGACGGCCTCTTCGTTGGTCACCTGCTCCACGCGGTCCACAATCGAAAGGTCTAACGTATCCGGGATAAAGCCGGCGCCGATGCCCTGGATTTTGTGTGGCCCCGGCTTGATGGGGTCCCCATTTCGGGATTGGGTGATTACCGGGCTGTTGACCGGCTCCACCGCTACCGAGAGGATATTCTTTCCCCGCGTGTGTTTGAAGTAGCGGGAGACGCCGGTGATGGTGCCCCCGGTGCCTACGCCGGACACCAGGACGTCCATATTGCCGTCGAGGTCGTTCCAGATCTCTGGTCCGGTGGTCTGTTCATGGATCGCCGGATTGGCGGGATTCTTGAACTGCTGCAACAGCACATACCGATTCGGGTCCCGCGCAACCAACTCTTCGGCTTTCGCGATCGCGCCCTTCATCCCCAGGGGACCGTCCGTGAGCACCAGATTGGCGCCAAAAGCTTTCAGCACCTTGCGACGCTCAATCGACATCGTTTCCGGCATCGTCAGCGTGATGGCGTAGCCGCGCGAGGCGGCGACGAAGGCGAGCGCAATGCCGGTGTTTCCGCTGGTTGGCTCGATCAGTTCCTTACCCGGCGTTAGGGTGCCCCGCTTTTCGGCGTCCCACACCATTGAGGATCCGATGCGGCATTTTACGGAGTAAGCCGGGTTACGGCCTTCAATCTTCGCGTAAACGGTCGCCCCGCCGGGAGCTACCACATGATTGAGTTTGACGAGCGGCGTATTGCCAATTGTAAACGAGTTGTCCTGATAGAGCATGGATAAACTTCCTTCGAATTTAGATATCCCAATTCGGGATGTACTTGCCTTGACGTTCTTTCCAGCGCGCCGCTAAATCGGCCAGGCTGGTTTGATCGATCACTTCGGAGACGGCCCCTTCGACGCGGATCCACATCTCGGAAAACGGGGTTTCACCACGGCGCTTCACGGCGCCCGGCGGCGATCCCTTGCCCCCATCGATGTGGCGAATGACCTCGCCGACGGTGATTGTATCCGAGGCGCGGGCCAACAGATAGCCGCCATCGGCGCCCCGCCGGGATTCCACAAATCCACCTTGTTTCAAACCGGCGAGAATCAACTCCAGAAACTTCTGCGGAATCTTCTGGCGCCGGGCGATATCGGCGATTTTGATGGGCGCTGTTCCACCGTGGGAGGCTAGGTCAAACAGGGCGTGCAACGCGTACTCGCCTTTAACGGAGATCGTCATCGGTGTGGGTGAGAGGGGGCGGAAACGAGAATCCCTATTTCCTACTAGGGATTATACTATTCGCCTGCCGCCGTTCAACTTGCGGCTGCCCTTTGAGCTCGCAGCGGCACGCCTCGGACCGAGAGGCTTTCGACGAGACTGGCATGGTAGCCGGGGTCCAGTAGAAAGTCGCTTCCCGATGGCGTGGCCAAGCCGCGGTACGCGAGCAGCAGCAGAAGCTGAGTTTCTCCCGCGCTAAGCGCGACTCCGGGGATTCGCGCGAGGCCGTCCGGGCCGGCTTGCACTTTGCGGAGGAGGTCCCGCGCAAAGACCTGTCCGTCGAGCGAATCGAGAGCGGCGGCTGCGGCGGCCCACTGTGCCTCCGGAGCGCCAGCGCTGATGAGGGCAATCAAAATGATGATTAAGTCCAGCGACAGCGCGAGGGCGAAAGAGAAGACGTGCCTGGCGGTGGGGGCGGCGAAGAGTTCGGTGAACGCGAGCAGCAGGTCTTCCTGAGTGGACCCGGTGCGGTCGGTAAACTCCGCCAGCGAGGGCAGCGCGGGCCGCTCGACCGCGCCGGTATGGAGGGTTTCGGTGACTTCAGTCCAGGGGATGCCGCTGGTCGCTTGCTGATAGGCGCGCAGCTGATCCACGCTCGAGTCGGTCACCTGGGCCCGCTGACGCCACTGGGTGATCGCTTGGCGGGCGGCTTGGATTTGGGTCTGCGTCTGCTCCGCGATCCGCGTGTAGCGCGTGAAGGCGGAGTAGCGGACGCCCTCTCCGGATCCTTCGCGGCCCTGGGCTTCCCGGGCGACGGCTTCGCGAACGCGCGCGAGGTATGGGTCAGCGTCCACGGCCTTGGCGAGGAAGCCGACCCGCTTTTCCGCCTCCGTCATTTCTTCGAGGGCGACGACATGCTTCCGTGCCTCGGCCTCCGCGGCGGCGAGAGTTTCGTCGGTTCGCTGAGCAGCTTGGGACAGACGGTCGAACAACTCGCGCTGAACGACGGCTGGGCGCTCGCGTTGGGCGAACCAGCTATAGAGACTGACATACGAGAAGGCGACAGAGACGAGGGCCGTGATGGCGTAGACGACCAGGATCTGATTCCGCCGGTGGCGGTTGCGCGTGAGCATCCACGCAGTGAAGAGCATGGCCGTTTGGACGCCGAGGGACGCCAGGAGGGCGAACGAGCGCGAGAGGTATAGCGTCATTCCTTCAAACGTTGTGTACCAGCTCACGATGGAGAGCAGAACACTCGCTACGAACAAACCGCGGATCATCTATTGCAGGCAACGCAATCCACGGACGGAAAGTTCAGCTTATTTCTAATGCCACTTGTCGGGCTGCGTCTGCGCCAAGGGCCTGATGCGGGCGGATTTGCGGATCGTTTCCATCTTCGCCGCCACGTTCTCCCGCTGGACCAGGTCGTTGCTCAGGGACTACAGCCTGCTTGGGCGTCTGCTCAGCGAAAGCGCTTCGACAGCGAAACGCTTTCTCTTTCCACGGGCAGTTGTCAGTCTGGGTCTGGGCCCGGGCATGATGCGGGCGGATTTGCGGATCGTTTCCAGCTTCACCGCCACGTTTTCCTCTGGCCCAGGTCGTTGCTCAGGGACTACAGCCTGCCTGGGCGTCTGCTCAGCGAAAGCGCTTCGACAGCGGAACGCTTCCTATTTCCACTGCCAGTTGTCAGGCTGGGTCTGCTGACGGGGCGTGGTTCGAGCCCCCTTGCAGATCGCCTCCATCTTCGCCACCACGGCCGGATTCTGCGCTGCCACGTTCTTTCGCTCGCCAAGGTCGTTGCTCAGATCGTATAGCTCCAGCGGCCCGTTCGCCTCCGGCCGCACAGCCTTCCATTCTCCCTGGCGCACCGCCTGCCTGGGTGTTTCCTCGGCGAACGTGCCGCTGATGGGATAGTGCCGCGGGAGTTCCCAATACAGATACTCATGCTGAGCCTGCTTTCCGGCCCCGAGCAGCGTCGGGACGATCGATAAGCCGTCAATGTCCTTCGGCGGCGTAGCGCGGGCCAGCTCCGCCAACGTGGGCAGCACATCCTGAAACATCCACGGATACGCGCTGACCCCGGGCTTGATGCGGCCCTTCCAGTGGACGATCATCGGCGTCCGGATGCCCCCTTCGTAAAAAGTCGTCTTGTGCCCGCGCAGCGGCCCGGACGAGTTGAAGTACCCGCCATCGTTCCAAATGGGCGTCGCCGAACCGTTGTCGCTGCAGAAGAAGACGATCGTGTTGCCGGCAACCTTCTCCTTTTCGAGCAGTTCCATTAGCCGGCCGACATAGTCATCGAGCCGGGAGATCATGGCCGCGTAGGCCGTCCGAGGCTTGGGCTGGTTGGCGTAGTGATTGCGCGCATCGATATAGGGGCCGTCTTCGGTGAGCTTGCCGTCGAACTGCTCCATCTTCTCGCGGGGCGCGAGCAATTCCAGGTGGGGAATCGTCAGCGGGAGGTAGCAAAAGAAGGGATTCTTTTGCCGGGCATGCTGACGAAGGAAACCGTCGGCCATATTGACGACGGCATCGTTCGTGTACTGCGTGAAGGTGTTCCCAACGCCGCGCGGCGCAAGCTCCCTGTCC
The DNA here is from genome assembly GCA_038215275.1 of Bryobacterales bacterium. Taxonomy (GTDB): domain Bacteria; phylum Acidobacteriota; class Terriglobia; order Bryobacterales; family Bryobacteraceae. The sequence goes on from JBBQRA010000031.1 coordinate 6,343, forward strand.
TCGCCATCAAAAAAGTAGCCGGGGTAATGGTAGTGAGCGTGTACCTGATGGAGAACCCCGAAGAACGCATCGAAACCTTGTTTGGTCGGCACGCCAGCGGTCTCATGGTCGCCCAAGCCCCATTTGCCGAAGCAACCGGTCTTGTAGCCAGCCGTGCGCAGGACCTCGGCTACGGTGATGTCCTCGGGCAGCAGTGGGACGCCGCCGGAGTTGGACCGGATAGACGTATGTCCCATGTGCTTACCGGTCATCAGGACGCTGCGGGACGGGGCGCAGACCGTGCAGCCGGCATAGGCGTCGGTGAAGCGGAGGCCCTCGGCCGCCAGCCTGTCGATGTGCGGCGTGGGGATGTGCTTCTGGCCGTAGCAGCCGAGGTCGCCATAGCCGAGATCGTCGGCCATGATGAACACGATATTGGGCGGAGGGACGGACTGAGCTTGCACCGCGGCGGCCCAAGCGGCGGAAAGGAACGTACGCCGATTCATGTCCTTCCAGTCTAGTAGCGCGGGACCGTAGAGTCGATTTCGCGGCTCCAGCGGTCGATACCGCCGGTCATGGAGACGCAGTTGGCTACGCCCTGCGCCTGGAGCCAGTGTACGACGTTCAGGCTGCGGACGCCATGGTGGCAATAGACGATCAGCAGGGTCTGGTCGGCCTGCGCTTCCAAGTGCTGGAGGTTGGCAGGTACCGTATTCATTGGCAACAGGTTGGCGCCTTCAATGCGGCAGATCTCCCATTCACCGGTTTCGCGGCAGTCGATGAGACACAGCTTTTCGCCGGCCTCGCGCTTGGCGGCTATCTCCTTCGGCGTGAGTTCGAGCGGGTTCATCCGTTAATGATCCCGCGCGGTGACTAGATCCGTAACGCTGACGAGTGCGCGTTGGAAGGGCGAATCCGGGAACTGGTGGATCAACACGCGGGAGCGTTCCGTGAAAATAGTCGCGCGCTCCATGGCCCGTTCGACGCCCCGATACCGGGCAACGATTTCAAGGATGGTGGCGAAAGGAACTTTGTTGTAATTGCGTTCGCGGAGGACAGTTTCTACCTGGATGCGTTCAGCCGGCGTTGCGTCCTGCAGCGCGTAGATGAGCGGGAGAGTCACCTTGCCCTCTTTCAAATCGTTGCCGACGGGCTTTCCGAGCACCTTTTCGCGAGACGTATAGTCGAGCACGTCGTCGACGAGTTGGAAGGCGATGCCAAGGTTCCAGGCGAACTCGCCGAGTTTGGCTTCGTCCGCTTCGCCAGCACCGCCGGCCATGGCGCCAAGCCGGGCGCAGACGTTGAAAAGGCTGGCCGTTTTGCGGTCAATCAGCTCCATATAGTCGGCTTCGGACACTTCGAGGCGGCCGAGCCGCTGGAGCTGCAGCAGTTCGCCTTCCACCATCAATTGCGTCAGGCCGATGAGCAGATCGAGCACCCGGAAATTGCGGGAGCGGAGCGCGATCTGGAACGCCTGCATGTACAACCAGTCGCCGGAGAGGACCGAGGTCTGGTTGCCGAAGAGCACGTTCACCGACGGCTGGCTGCGGCGCGTTTGCGCCTCGTCGATCACGTCATCGTGCACCAGCGTTGCCGCATGAACCATCTCAACGACTGCCGCCATGGCGATTGACGCTTCGTTGGCCTCGCCAAACAACTGGCAGGAGAGCAGCACCAGAGTGGGCCGCAACCGTTTGCCACCGCTTTTCTGCAGGTGGCGATTGATGGCGGTGACGGCGTCGACCGAGGAGATCGACTCCAGTCCCATCTTCTCTTCCACGCGCCGGAGGTCCGCTTCAACAAGCTTGAAGATATCGCGGGCTGTTAACGCCTGGCCAAGCTTGCTCAATCCCATGGAATCAACCAGTGTATCCTTCCGCCGCTACGGGGAACAACCGGAGAAAATTCGCAGTGGTGGCGGCGGCTACCTCTGCGTAAGTGAGATTCTTCAACTCGGCGATCTTCTTGGCCGTTTCGACGACGAACGCCGGTTCGTTGCGTTTCCCGCGGTAGGGCAGGGGAGCAAGATACGGCGCATCTGTTTCGACAAGAATCCGGTCGAGCGGCGTGAGCCGGGCGGCTTCCTGCACCTCCGGAGCCTTTGCATAGGTAACGATGCCGGAAAAACTGATGGTAAAGCCCATGGCCAGGCTGCGTTCGGCCTCGGCGGGGCCGCCGGTGAAACAGTGCATGATGCCGGGGAGACCGGCGGGCGACCAGTGCTCTTCGAGGAGGGAAAACGTATCTGGCCACGCCTCGCGCGTGTGGATGGCGATGGGCTTCCGGGCTTCGGCCGCGATGTGGAGTTGCTCAATAAATACGCTGTGCTGCACGTCTCGCGGCGAGAAGTCGTAGTGATAATCGAGTCCGATTTCGCCTAGGCCCACAATCTTTCGATGCCCCATTAAAGACCGGAGTTGCGGAATACATTCGGGGGTCCATTTGGCGGCATCGTGGGGGTGGACGCCGGCGGTGGCGTAGATGAAGGGGTAGGCCTCGGCGAGGCGGAGAGCTACTTCGAGGTCCGGCGGGCCGTTGCCGGTGCCGATAGCGAGCAGGAGCTGAACGCCCGCGGCACGGGCCCGCTCGATGACGGCGTCGCGGTCGGCCGCAAAGCGCTCGCCATCGAGATGGCAGTGGGAGTCGATGAGCATTACTTCAGGCGGGCGCCGACGGGCACGTCTTCGAGGAAGCCGGCCAAGGTGGGCTTTCCGTCGACAGTGGAGGCGGCGACGATCATGCCGTGGGACTCGATGCCTTTCAGCTTGCGGGGGGCAAGGTTAGCGACGATGACCACTTTGCGGCCGAGCATCGATTCCGGATCGTAGACCTGCGAGATACCGGCGACGATCGTGCGCGGCTCGGCCTCGCCGATGTCGACCTTCATATGGAGGAGCTTGTCGGAACCTTTTACCTTTTCGGCGAACTTCACTTGGCCAACGCGGAGATCGACTTTCACGAAATCGTCGATGGTGATCTGGTCGGCGAGGGGGATGCCGCCGGGGTGGGCGGGGGCTACGGGCTCCGGCGTTTTGCCGAGCAGGATATCCTGGCGGGTCTTTTCGATCTCCTCGAGCTCGTTCATCTTATCGATGGCCGGCTGCATTTCGAGGCGCGGGAAGACGGGTTCGACGGCGGGAATGGCTTGGCCGGCGGGGAGTTGACCGGCTTCGATCTGGCCGAAGCGCTCGTCGGTGATGGGGCTTGCGTAGCCTAGCAGGCGCCAGATTTTGGCGCAGCTTTCAGGGAGGACGGGGGAGGCGAGAACCGTGGCAACGCGGAGGGCGTCGGCAATGCTATAGAGCACTTCGTTCAGCTTTTCGTCTTGCTTCGCCTTGAAGAGCTTCCAGGGGGCCTGTTCGACGATGTACTTGTCGGCGGCCGTGATCAGCTGCCAGATCGACTCGAGACCCTTCGAGAATTCGAAGCTTTCGTAGCCTTGAATGGCGGCGGAAACGGCGCTCGCGATGGGGAGTGTCAGTTCAGCCGGCCGCTCCGGCACGACGCCGCCGCGGTACTGTTGGATCATGCTGAGCGTGCGGCTGGCCAGGTTGCCGAGGCCGTTGGCGAGGTCGGCGTTGTAGCGGGTGACCATCGCGTCGTAGGCGAAGTTGCCGTCGGCGCCGAAGACGATTTCGCGGAGGAGATAGTAGCGGAGGGCATCCGCGCCGATCGCCTGCCGGATGGGTTCCGGGCGGACGATGTTGCCGCGGGACTTCGACATTTTGTTGTTGTCGAAGAGCAGCCAACCGTGGGCGAAGATCCTCTTGGGTAGCGGCCAACCCGCGGCCATCAGGAACGCGGGCCAATAGATGGCGTGGAACCGGACGATCTCTTTGCCGATCAGGTGGAGGTCGGCGGGCCAGCGGCCTTCTTCGACAACAGCGGTGTGATAGGCCATCAGGGCGTCAAACCAGACGTAGAAGACGTGGCCGGGTTCGTCCGGCACCGGGATGCCCCATTTGATCGTGGTGCGGGTGATGGAGAGGTCGGCGAGGTCCTGCTTCAGGAACGCAAGGACTTCGTTGCGCCGGGTTTCTGGCTGGAGGAAATCGGGGTTGTTCTCGTGGAGTTCGATGAGCTTGTCGCGGAAAGCCGAGAGCTTGAAGAAGTAGTTCTCCTCGGTGACCTTTTCGAGAGGCTGGCCGGTTTCGGGGTCGACGTCGCCTTCCTTGGCGTCCGGGACGAAGGCTTCGTTGACGACGGAATAGTAGCCGGTGTAGGAGCCTTTGTAAATGTAGCCGTTGGCGGCACAGGCCTTGAAGAGGCGCTGGACGTTTTCGGCATGTTTGGGGTCGGTCGTGCGCTGCTCGTGGTCGAGCGCGAAGCCAAACTTCTTCCAGGTGGCGCTGAACTCCTCGGCTACAGCGGTGGTGAACGCCTCCGGGGTCTGGCCGGCCTTCTCGGCGGAACGCTGAATCTTGATGCCGTGCTCGTCTGTGCCGGTGGTGAGCACGACGTCGAAACCCTGCATCTGCTTGTAGCGTTTGATGACGTCGGCCGCGATGGTCGTATAGGTGTGCCCAATGTGCGGGGCGGCGTTGACATAGTAGATGGGGGTGGTTATGTAGTACTTATCCATTTAGAACTCTTTGAGATAGGCGTATTGGGCTTGGGCCAGCACGTCTTTGAGCGGCACGCCTTTCGCTTCCGCGAGGGCGCGGCAATCGTCGTATTCGGGGGTGGCGCCTTGGGCCGTGATTTTCATGCGCACGTCGCCCCATGGGGTTTCGACGTTCAGGAAACGCCGGGCGGCGACGAGGCGTTCGGCGGTCGTGATGCGGAGGCCGATGGTGGTGGTTTCGCTTAAGATGATGGCGGCAAGGGCATCGGTGTCTTCCGGCTTGGCGATGACGCTGAGCAGGGTGCCGGGCCGATTTTTCTTCATCTGGATCGGCTGCAGCGTGACGTCGAGCGCGCCGGCGGCGAAAAGACGGTCCATTGTGTAGCCGAGGATCTGGGGGTTGGCGTCGTCGATGTTGGCTTCGAGGATGTCAACGGTCGTGGCTTCTTTGGCGCTGCCGCGCTGGCCGATGACGGCGCGGAGGACGTTGGCCTGGACCTTGAAGTCGGCGGTGCCGGCGCCGAAGCCGGTTGACTGTATGGAGAGCGCGGGCATGGCGCCGAAGTGGGTGCCGAGGGTGGCGACGATGGCGGCTCCAGTGGGCGTGGTTAGCTCCATAGCGGGGCCTTTCGAATAGATGGGCTTCGATTTCAGGAGTTCGGCCGTGGCCGGGGCGGGCACCGGAAGGGTGCCGTGCTCGGTTTCGACGAGGCCGCTGCCGACGTTGATGGGGGAGCAGGCGATCTCGTTGACGCCGAGTAGATCGAGGGCAACGCAGGCGCCAACGATGTCGGAAATGGAGTCGGCCGCGCCGACTTCGTGGAAGTGGACCAACTCGAGTGGGACGCCGTGGACGTGGGCTTCGGCCTCGCCGAGCTTCATGAAAATGTTCAGGGCGTTCTGCTTCGCGGTTGCGGAGATGGAGCCGGCGGCGTCGATGATTTTCGCGATGTGCGGGAGGTGGCGGTGGTCCTTCTGTTTGCCGCCGTCGACGTGGAATTTGGTGGCGGCCAGACCGTTGCGCTTCGTCTTTTCGTAGCGGTAGGTGGCGCCGAGGTTGAGCGAATTGAGGCAGTCGAGGACGCTGTCGCCATTGGCGCCGGCGTCGATGAGGGCGCCAACGGTCATGTCTCCGGAGATGCCGGAGAAGGCGTCAAAGTAGCACGTCGTCATAGGGGTCCTCTTTGATGGTACGACGAAGCCTACAGCGCGGAGCGGGCGGCGAGGACTTGGGCTACGGCTTCGTCCGTCGTTTCGGCGAGGGCCGTGAGGTGGCCCATTTTGCGGCCCGGCCGGGCGGAGAGCTTGCCGTAGAGATGGAGCTTCACCGCAGGGAAGGCGGTCGCCGCGGCCCAGTTGGGTTCGTTTTCCTGCCAGATGTCGCCGAGGAGATTGGCCATCGCGGCGGGGCGGAGCAGGTCCGTTGCGCCGAGCGGGAGGCCGCAGGTGGCCCGGAGTTGCTGCTCGAATTGGCTGGTGATACAAGCGTCGAACGTGAAGTGGCCGGAGTTGTGCGGGCGGGGGGCGAGCTCGTTGATGAGCAGTCGGTCGTCCTTCGTCAGGAAGAATTCGACGCAGAGGACGCCGACGGCGTCGAGCTGTTCCATCACGGCCCGGGCGATGGCAATGGCTTCGTTTCGCACAATGTCGGTGACTCGGCCGGGGGCGCGAGTGAGATCGAGGATGTGGTTCTTGTGATCGTTTTCGACGACACCGTAGTGGACGAACTGGCCGTCGATCCCGCGGGCGGCGACCACGGAGACTTCGCGGTCGAAATCGATCAGTTTTTCGAGGACGCACTGCTGGCCGTTGGCGCGGCGCCAGGCCTCTTCGGCGGCCGAGGCGGAGTAGATCTTGGACTGGCCCTTGCCGTCGTAGCCGAAGCCGGCGGTTTTGAGGATACAGGGGGCGCCGAGGGCGGCGATGGCCGCTTCGAGGTCTTCGAGCGAGTTCACCTCGCGGAAGGGGGCGAGGGGGAGGCCGTGTTTGACGAGGAAGTGCTTCTCGCGGAGGCGGTTTTGCGTCGTGTGGAGAACCTCGCCGCGGGGCCGGACGAGGGTGGATTCGCCGCAGGCAGCGGCTGTCGCTGCGGGGACGTTTTCAAATTCGAAAGTGACGGCGCGGACTTGGCTTGCGAATCGGCGGACCGCGTCGAGATCTTCGTATGGGGCCACGATTTCGAGGTCGGCGACCTGGCCGGTCGGGGTGTCGGTGTCGGGCGAAAATGTATGGACGCGATAGCCCATGCGGCGCGCTGCGATGGCGAACATGCGTCCCAACTGGCCGCTGCCAAGGACGCCGACGGCGTTGCCTGGCGGAATGACGCGGGGTGTCATGGGAGTGTCTGTTCGCGAACCATGTCGGACAGGCCGCGGCGATAGGCCTGGAGTTGGGTGCGGAGGGCTGGCCGGTTGGTGGCGAGGATCTGAATGGCTAGCAGCGCGGCGTTGATGGCGCCGGGTTTGCCGATCGCCAGGGTGCCAACCGGAATGCCGCCGGGCATCTGAACAATCGACAGTAGAGAATCCATACCCTTCAGCGCATGGCTTTCAATGGGGACGCCAAGCACCGGTACCGTCGTCTGCGCGGCGACCATGCCGGGGAGATGGGCGGCGCCACCGGCGCCGGCGATAATGACCTGCAGGCCCCGGCCTTCGGCCGACTGGGCGTAATCGGTGAGCAGGTCGGGCGTCCGGTGGGCCGAAACAACCTTGCATTCGTGCGAGACGCCGAAGTGCTTGAGCATCTCGTCGGCGTGAAGCATGGTGTCCCAGTCGGACTTGCTCCCCATGATTACGCCGACGAGAATGTGCTCTGTCATGTCGAGTTACTGGCCCTGTCCGAGCGAGAAGTCGGGGCGGCCATTAAAGGTGCAGAGGCTCTCGTACTTCACGAAGTCGTACTTCGCGTCGAGGAGAGACTGGAGCTGAGCGATCACCTGAGCATGGGTGACGGGACCGTTTTCGGTTGCCGAAGACATGAACCGGCAGCGCCAGGTGTCGCAGGTGAGGGTGTCGGGGAATCCGTTGGGCCATACTTTCACGCCACGATTAGACATCATGACCAGCTTCAACCCGTCGATGGCCACTTTGGAGAGGGCGGGGCCCAACTCTTCGGGGTTGATACCGGCCAGGTTGATAAAGATGTCAACACCGATCTGCTCTTTCACTTCCGGAACATAATGCGACTTCCGGTCAGTCAGATCCTGCTGCGGGGCATTGCTGTACCGGGCGGGCTTCAACTTCTCCGGTTCCTTGCCGATCCGGTCGACTACGGCCTGCGCAAACTCCTTTGTACCCACCTTCTGCGTCGAAACGCCTTCGGTGTACACGTCGTAGGTGTGAATGCCGTCTTCGAGCGTCCTGAGCCACGCGTTGTGGACGCGTTCGGCGATGTCAGCCTGGTCGATGTGGACAAGCATCATCACGGCGCCGAGCAGCAGGCCGGAGGGGTTGGCGAGATTCTGACCCGCACGGCGGGGGGCTGAGCCGTGGATGGCTTCAAACATGGCGTACTTCACGCCGATGTTTGCCGAACCGGCCAAGCCGACCGAGCCGGCGATCTGCGCGGCCACGTCCGAAAGGATGTCACCGTACAGGTTGGGCATTACGATCACGTCGAAGATTTCCGGGGTATCGGCCAGCTTCGCCGCGCCGATGTCCACGATCCAGTGCTCGTTCTCAATCTGCGGGTACTCGGGAGCAATCTCATCGAAGACCTTGTGGAACAGGCCATCGGTGAGCTTCATGATGTTGTCTTTCGTGAAGCAGGTGACCTTCTTGCGGTTGTTGCGGACCGCATATTCAAAGGCATAGCGGACAATGCGCTCGCAGCCGGGGCGCGACATCAGCTTCAGGCACTGATAGACTTCCTGACTCTGCCGGTGCTCGATGCCGGCGTAGGTGTCTTCCTCGTTCTCACGGACGATGACCACGTCCATTTTGGGATGCAGGGTATCGACGTACGGGTGGTAGGCCACACAGGGGCGAATGTTGGCGTAGAGGCCCAGCATCTTGCGGGTAGTGACGTTGAGGCTCTTGAAGCCGCCACCTTGCGGGGTGGTAATCGGGGCTTTCAAGAAGATCTTGGTGCGGCGCAGCGATTCGATCGCGCTGGGCTCGATGCCCGCGGAATTGCCGCGAAGGTAAACCTTCTCGCCGATTTCAATGGTATCGATGTCGAGCCGGGCGCCGGCCTCCTTCAAAATATGGAGGGTGGCCTCCATAATCTCAGGACCGATGCCGTCGCCGTGGGCGACTGTGATGGGAGTGTTCGTGGCCATAATTTTGAAACGAAGCGTAACTCCCTACAATAATTCCCTTCGCCCACTTCCAGCAACTCGGCTAGAAAGGAATGTCGTCGTCGCAGACTCCCCCGTCGCCCTGCTCCACCGAACCCAGCCGCCGAGTGAAGACGATGTTGGAGTCTTCGCCGCGGGTGATTTTGGTGATTTCGAGTTCCAAGCCCTGGAGCGAAGAAAGGTGCGCCGGCAGGGAGGAGAACTGCGGCAGTTCGAGCCCGCAAATGCTTAAATCCTGCTTCACGTACTTCAAAGTGTTCTCGGTGATCGCCCGGTACTTCCACAGCAGCCGGTTCTGGAACGTGGCGCCGGTGATCCGCAGTGTCCACTTCAACATCGGGTTCCCGCTGCTCTTCGATTGCGTCAACTCGACACGGTCTACCCGCACTTCGTAGCGTCCGTCCGGGATGCTGTTCCAGGGCTCGTACTCGCTCACAACCTCGTTGGCGTAGACCTCATCGTAGGGCCGCAAGTCCACGCGCGAATCCACCATGACTCCGTTCATACCTCGACCAGCCTCCGGTTAAAGAACACGTCCGACTTCTCGCCCTTGGTCACCTTGCTGACCTCTAGACCAATGCCCTGCAACTCTGCCAGGCGGCGGTTGAGATGGGAAAAGCGCTCCAGGCGGAGGCCGCACGTCAACAACTCGCTCTTGGTGTACCGGATCGTATTCGCCGTAATCACGCGGCGCTTCCAGATCATCCGGCCCCGCGACTCGCCGGACGCCACCCGCAAGCCGTATTTCAAAACCGGGTTCCCGGTCGACGCCAGGCCCAGCTCCAAGTCCGAAATCATGACCCGATAGCGGCCATCCGGCACCTCTCCGAAACTTGGCGCCGCCGCCTGCTCGACTTCAAAACTGCGATTGAACCTCGACAGATCCATCGGGTTCTGAGCGGGTGGCTCCTGAATTGAATCGGGAACAGAATCAAAAAGTGAGATGAACTCAGCCATCGGCATTGCCTCCGGTGCCGAAGGATGCAACTGGCCTGCCATCGCTAACTGATTGATTCTGTGTTGCCCAAGAGTGGGGATTCCCAAAACGGAACCCTGCCGTGTTCCGTTTTAAAACGGAACGTCGTCGTCGCTGATCCCGGCGTCGAAAGGAGAACCGCCTCCGCTCGGCGCTGGGGCCGAACGCGGGGCGCTCGAGCGTGGCGCAGACATCATGCGCGGCTCCTGGTTAAACCCGGCATCGCCGGCATCGCCGCCACGTCCGCCGAGCAGAATGACATCGTCGGCCACGACTTCGGTGGAGTACTTCTTCTGGCCGTCCTTGTCTTCATAGCTGCGGGTTTGGAGACGGCCCTCCACATAAACCTGCTTGCCCTTGGTCAAGTACGGCGCGAGATTTTCGGCCCGCCAGAGCACGACATTCGACCAATCGGTCTCTTCTTTCCATTCGCCGGTGGCCTGATCTTTGTACCGGCGGCCAGTCGCCACCGAAAAACGAGTCATGGACACGCCCGACGGCGTGAACTTGGTTTCGGCGTCCCGGCCGAGATTTCCAACCAGAATTACCTTGTTGACACTGCGCGAAGCCATAATCCTTGAACTCTAACACAGCCGCACCGGGAGAACCTTACACAGTACTCCTCGGAATTTCCATCTTGAAAATTAGTGATTCACCCCGTTTGCGCAGAAATGAATCTGCGACATAATACTGCTTATCCACTGGCTGGCGGTGTGCTAGCTGGCGACCAAGTTGTCACCGTTCGGCTCAGGGAAATCGCGCGGTAAAAAAATGTGAGGGAAAGTGCGTCGTTTGTCCTTCTCCAAACGCTGCCCGCTCCGGCTGGCCTTGGTCGGCCTGCCACTTGCGCTGAGTGTGCCCGGTATCGCTCAGACTGTTATGAACGCAAATGGAGGCCCGGTCCGCCTGTTCGGCACCGATCTTGCCGTCTTTGAAATGAGAGAGCCACGCCAGGATTTGCCCTGCCATGTGACCCCAACGAAGAGTGCGCTGGTGGGCTTCGACTTGAAGTTTCACTCTGGTTTTGAGGTGACGGTTCCTTTGCGGGAGCTGGCCGGACGCGAAAATCTTCTGACGATCCTGTTCCGGGTCGCCCCCGTCGAAGACGTCGACAATCCCGTCTACTTCATGCAAAAAGTTCGCGTCCCGGAGATCGAGGAAGACGCGAAGGGCGATGCATCGCTCTATGGCGCTTTCGACTTGGGGGAAGGCAAGTACCGGGTAGACTGGCTCATGCGCGATCGCGCTGAACGCGTCTGTTCCAACTACTGGGAGGTCGAGGCAGCCCTGACCAGCAAACAGAGCCAGATGGCGATGGTGATCCCGCCCAAATCGGTTCGCGCCTCCGACCAGGAGAGCTTCAAAGACGAACCGCCGATTGAACGCGTCTCCGCCGAAGAGGCTGTGAACGTGAAAGTACTGCTGAACTACGCTCCGCAGAACCCCCGCAGCACGGTAATGCGTCCGGTCGATACGACCGCGCTCGTCTCGATTCTCCGGTCCATTTTGCGGGAGCCAAGGATCGGGAAATTCTCCTTGGTCGCCTTTTCCATGGCGAGCCAGGAGGTGCTGTACCGGCAGGAAAACGTCGACCACCTCGATCTGCCCGCTCTCGGCGAAGCGCTCAGTAAAGTCAAGTTTGGCACCGTCGATCTCAGCAAGTTGGCCGTGAAGCATAGCGAAACGCAGTTTCTCGGGGAACTCATCCGTACCGAACTCGGCGTTGCCAACAAGTCGGAGGCGATCATCTTTGCCGGACCAAAGGTAATGCTTGAGCAGAACGTGGAGTCAGAAACCCTGAAAGAAGTCGGCGCCGTGGACTTCCCACTTTTTTACCTGAACTACAATCTCTACCCCGCACAGATCCCGTGGCGGGATTCAATTTCACACGCCGTCAAGTTCTTCAAGGGACAGGAGTACACTATTAGCAAGCCTCGGGATCTGTGGTTTGCCACCTCGGAAGTCGTGAACCGGATCGTCAAAAACCGCATCGCCCGCATGACGCAGAAGTCCCCATCCCAGTAGATTGCATGTTCTTTGCAGACCACGGAAACGGGTTCCGTTCGCTTACGTCCATTCTCTTAGAGGAATCGCACAGGGAATTATGAAGCTCGCCATTTGCTCGCTTGTTGCGCTCTCGGCTCTTCCGCTGGCCGCTCAGCCGTCGGACCCGCAGCGCCTTGCTCCGTTTGTCCCGTCGCCAGTTGAGATTATTGAACGGATGTTGGAATCGGCTAACGTGAAGCGCGGGGAAATCGTCGTCGATCTCGGTTGTGGGGATGGACGGATCTTAATCACGGCAGTGCAGAAGTTCGGCGCCAAGGCCGTCGGTGTGGAATTGAACCCGAAGCTCGTGAAAGAAGCATCGGAAATGATCGCCCGGTTAGGTCTGCAGAACCACGCGAAGGTCATTCGCGGGGACATCTTTGAAGCCGATTTGACCCAAGCTGACGTCGTCACGCTTTACTTAACCACTGGTTCGAACGAAAAGTTGCGCCCGAAGCTGGAGCAATCTCTCCGTCCGGGAGCCCGCGTGGTTTCGCATGATTACGGCATTCGCGGCTGGAATCCAATTGATGTACAGGAAGTGTTTGTCCACAATCGGCGCCACAAGATCTACCTGTACCAGATCGCCCCCGGGAAAAACTAGCCGCTTCGCGGTAGCCTGAGAGGATGTCCAAATTCGATGTGGTTGGCGTTGGTCTGAACGCCACCGACACTCTGCTCCTCGTTCCTAAATTTCCGGCCTACGCCGGGAAGGAACCCTTCGTCGAGGAGATGTTTTCTCCTGGCGGTCAGGTGGCGAGCGCTATGGTGGCCTGCGCCAAACTCGGTTTGCGTGTGAAGTACATCGGCACGATGGGCGACGACGAGCGGGGCCACATCCAGCGGGAAAGCCTCCTCGGCACAGGAATCAACCTGGATGATGTTCAAGTGCGAAAAGGCTGCGCGAATCAATCCGCCTACATCGTCATCGATCAATCGACCGGTGAACGCACTGTGCTCTGGCGCCGGCCGGATTGCCTCCGTCTCGAACCGGAAGAGATTCAGCCGGAGATGATCACCAGCGCCCGCCTGCTCCATATCGACGGCCACGATACCCCCGCCGTAGCCCGCGCGGCGGAGATCGCCCGAGCCCATGGGATACCCGTCACCGTCGACGTCGATACGGTCTACCATGGTTTCGACCGTGTGCTTCCGAACATCGACTACCTCATCACCAGTTCCGATTTCCCGCCCCAATGGACGAACGAACGCGACCCGTTTCGTGCCCTCATCATGATCCAGCAAGAGTTCGGCATGAAAGTGGCCGCCATGACGCTCGGCGCCTTTGGCGCGATTGCCCGGATGGATGGCGAGTTCGTCTACTCCCCCGCTTTCGTCGTCGATTGCGTCGATACGACCGGCGCTGGCGATGTCTTCCATGGGGCCTTCTGCTACTCGGTGCTCGAAGGCCTTACGCTGCGCGATACCCTCGATTTCTCGAATGCAATGGCCGCTCTCAACTGTATGGAGATCGGCGCCCGGGGTGGCATTCGCGACGCGGCGGCGGCAAGAGAGCTAATTGCCACAGGCCAGCGCCGCAGCAAACGCGACTTCGTCCAACGAGCCTCATCCTGACCCGCCATGATTCCTCTACGCGACACCCAACCGAGCCATAGCTTTCCGCTGGTCACCATCGGATTGATCGCGGTGAACGTCCTCGCCTTCTTCTATCAGGTGTCGCTTGATGACTTCTCGCTGAACCATTTCGTTTACGAATACGGGCTGGTGCCCCGTTACTTCCAATGGAGCGACATGTTCACCAACATTTTCCTCCACGGCGGTTGGTGGCATCTGATCGGCAACATGTGGTTCCTGTGGCTCTACGGGGACAACGTCGAAGACATTCTGGGCCACTTCAAGTTCCTCTTGTTCTATGTCCTGTGCGGCATCGCCGCGGGCATGTTGCATCTACTTTTCAGTCTCGACTCGCGAATCCCGACTATCGGCGCGAGCGGGGCCATCGCGGGCGTCATGGGAGCCTACCTCATCAAGTTCCCGCATTCGCGCATTGTAACCCTGGTACCCATCATCATCTTCTTCACGACGATCGAAATCCCGGCGTGGCTCATCCTGCTCTATTGGTTTGTCCTACAGTTTTTCAGCGGCATCGGCACGGTGGGACAATCGCACTTGAACCAAGGCGGGGTGGCTTGGTTTGCCCACATCGGCGGCTTCCTCGCGGGGATCGCGCTCATCAACCTATTGCGCCCCAAGCCGAAGTATCATATGCGCGGGGATCTTAAATGGTAAACGTGCATTTCTATACGCGGCGCGGCTGCCATCTTTGTGAGGAGGCGGCGCGGGTTCTCGAACTAACGGCGGCAGAGTTGGATTTCACCACTACGGTCATCGATATTGACGTCGACCCCGCTGCGAAGGCCCTCTATCATGAAGAAATTCCGGTCACGCTCCTGCCGAATGGTCGCCGGTTCCGTTACGGTTTGGATAAGAAAGAGTTTCAATCGCAACTTTCCCTGCTTGGCGCGCATCGAAGACCTAAGTACAAATGCGACCATCCAACTTCCTGACCGCTTGGGGAAAGATTTTGCGGGGTCGAATCCCGCTCCTTTCGATTGAAATCACCCGCGAGTGCCCGTTAAGTTGTCCCGGTTGCTATGCGTACGGCGATTCGCATCTGGCCGATGGCGCCAAACTTGTCGACCTGACCGATTCCAAGGGCGACGAACTGGTCGCCAACATCATTCGCTTGGTGGATGAGCACCAACCCGTGCAAGTGTCGCTCGTCGGCGGAGAGCCGATGATGCGCCATCGCGAACTGGCACGCGTGCTGCCCATTTTGAGCGAGCGCGGCATTTACACGATGATCGTCACCAGCGCCGTCATCCCCATCCCGCCCGAATGGACGCGGATGCCCTTCGTCACCATTGCCGTCTCGATTGACGGCTTAGCTAAGGACCATGACATTCGGCGGAAGCCGGCCACCTACGAGCGCATCCTCAAGAACATCAAGGACTGCAGGATCAACGTCCACTGGACGGTGGTCAACCAGCACATGGAGCAGCCCGGCTACCTCGACGAGTACGTTTCCTTCTGGAATAACCGCCCCGAAGTTCACAAGATCTGGATGAGCGTCTATACGCCGCAGCGGGGAGAGGTGAGCCCGGAAATTCTGCCGCCTGCCAACCGCCAGAGCTTGGCCGCGCAGATTCCCCCGCTTTCGAAAAAATACCCCAAGCTGCTTGTGCCCGATGGGATGGCCAAGGCCTTCGCCGCCCCGCCCGCGAGCCCGGAGGACTGTATCTTTTCTAAAATGTCGGCCAACTACACGGCCGATTTCAAGACCCAGGTGGAGCCGTGTGTCTTCGGCGGCGATCCCGATTGCAGCCAGTGCGGCTGTTCCATGTCGGCCGCGCTGCATTGGATCGGCGGCGCGAAAGTGGTTGGTCCGCTCCAGATCAAACATCTGGTCCGGAGTTCGATGGCGGTGGGCGCCTTCGTCAACTCCTGGGCCCCATGGCAAAAGGGGCGGACGCGTTGGGATAAACCCGCCACGCCCGCCCCTTCTGATCTGGTCCAGATCAAGTAGCCGCTAGGCTTCTTTTTCGAGCGGCGTCACCGGGTCGATGAACGGCCACGTCAACATGCCCAACAGGTAAACGCCGGCCATGATGGTGATGAAGAAGTTCCAGTCGTTGCTGGTGGACCGGAGGATCAAGCCTCCGGTGACCGGCGCGACGAATCCGGCAATGTTGCCCATCATGTTCATGGAGCCCGACAGCGTGCCGGCGTACTTGCCACCTACGTCCATACAGGCGCCCCAAGCGTTCGGCATCACGAGGTCGTTGAAGAAGCTGGACATGCCCAGTCCGATCATCGCCCAAAGCGGATCCTTCACTTGGATGGCGATGAACATCATCACGGCCGCACCGCCGAAGCCTACCGTCGAAATCACGCGCCGCGAGCGGCCCACGTCACCCCAGTAACGCGACAGCTTGGTTGAAAGGAACCCGCAGACCAGCGACCCCAGGCCGCCCAGGAACAGCGGCAGGATGGCGTAGTAGCCGCTGGTTTCGCGGTCGACGCCGTGATACTCCTGCAGGTACGTCGGCAGCCATGTCGGGTAGAAGTACCAGGGGAAGCTCAGCAGGAAGTACTGCAGCCAGAGCAGCCAAACCGCCCGGGAGCGGATGAGCTTGCCCCAAGGGACGTCGCCATGCCCGCTGGCCGGATGCGCCGTCTTCGCGATCAACTCTCGCTCGGCCTGGTTCACTTCCGGGTGCTCCTGCGGATTGTCGCGGAACCAGCGGTAGAAGAAGAACGCCCAAATCGTACCCACCAGGCCGAACGTCAGGAACGCTGTCCGCCAGTCCATCACCTTGAAAATCCAGATCACCAGCGGCGGCGTGGCTGCGCCACCCCAGCGGGCCGCCATCCACAGAATGCCTTGCGCCCGGACGCGTTCTTCGATGGGCAGCCAGGTGGAGAATGCCTTCGTAATGTTGGGGAAACAGCCGGCTTCGCCGGCGCCGAACAGAAACCGCGTAATCAGCATTGAGTGGTAGCTGAACATCCATCCGGTGGCCGCCGTGAAGAAACTCCACCAGATCACGATCCGCATCAGCACTTTGCGGGGGCCCATCCAATCGCCGAGCCAGCCGCCCGGTATCTCAAACAGCGCGTAGGCGATGGCGAACGCGCCAAAAACGTAGCCCATTTGGCCCTTATCCAGGCCCAGGTCCCTCGATATTTCGGGGGCGGCCATCGAAATGGCTACGCGGTCAATATAAGCCAGAATTGCCAACGTGACGGCAAACCAGATCACCTTGCGCCGGGCGTTGCTGGCTGGTATCGCGGTAGGCCGCGTTGTTGTCGGAGTCGATTGCATCAGAGAGCCTCAGTTTCGTGGTCGATCCAGTCGAGGTAGGGCGCGTAGCCTTCGACGACCGGGAGAGCGATCAGTTCAGGAATTTCGTAGGAGTGCAGAGCGCGGACTGCCTCGCACAGCGCTTCAAACAGCGGCCGGCGGGACTTGATGATCAACATTATTTCGGGCGAGTCTTCCACCTTCCCCTGCCAGCGGTAAACCGATCGCGCCTGTGGCAGAATGCTCACGCAGGCCGCCAGACGGCGTTCGACCAGGGTCCGCGCCAGACGATCAGCTTCCTCCGGAGAAGAAACAGTAGTGAAGAGCACAATCTTATCAGTCATCAGGCAGTAGCTTTTTATGCGAAAGCAGATTATAAACGAGGGATAGGTATGGCAGCGCGTCGTTCTCGAGCAATACAAGTGTACAAGCGGTTTGGCCTCGCGGTGGCAGTGGCCGGTTTCGGCATTTATGCCGCCCTCAATCTCACGGGACCGCAGGGCGTGACCGCCCTTTTCGCCAAATGGGACGAACTCCATCGCATCCAAGTGCAGAATGCGAATCTCGCCACTGAACTCAAAGAACGGAAGGAACGGATCCGGATCCTGAGCGATAGCCTGGAAGAGCGCGAACTCGTGATCCGAGAGAAATTGCAGAAATTGCGGCCGGGCGAGAAGCTGTACCAAGTGCCGGACCCCGAACCCGCGGCTCCGGCCACGCCGGACAACTAGCTCGTCAGCCGCCGCCAGGCGTCGTCGAACAAAGCCTGCGCCTGCTCCGCCGTCCGGGCTTCCACTGCCAGCCGCAGCAGCGGCTCCGTGTTCGAACTGCGAACATGCAGCCAGCGGCCCTCCCATAACAGTTTCAATCCGTCCATCCGGTTGGTCTGCGCGTCCGGGAAGCTCTCTTCAAGACCCTGCATCAGCGTCCCCAGCCGCCCGTGCTCAAACGGCACTTTGCCGGATAGGCGCGAGTAGCGCGGCAGCCCAGCCACCAGCTCAGAAACGGTCTTGCCAGTTTCCGCCATCAAGTCCAGCAGCAGCGCCATGGCCGTATAACTGTCGCGGCACAGGTGTACCGCAGGGTAGATGATCCCGCCCGAAGAGCCCTCGCCGCCAATGGCCGCCTTCACGGCCTGCATCATCTCGACGACGTTCGCCTCGCCCACCGGCGTCCGGTACACTTTACGGCCGTGCTGCGCGGCGATGTCGTCGATGGTGGCTGACGTCGTCAGATTCACTACTACGTCGCCTGGCGTGTGCGTGAGTGCCCGTTTGACGGCCAAGGCGAGCACATCGTCGTTGTCGAGCACCTGGCCGGTCTCATCGCACACGGCCAGGCGGTCGCCGTCCGGGTCCTGCCCGAAGCCGACGTCGGCGCCGGCGCGGCGAACCAACGCCGCAAGTTCCGTCAACGTATCCGGCCGCGGCTCGGCGATACGGGGAAAAACCCTCGTCGGATCTACCGAGATGGCATCCAACTGCGTCTGCAGCACCGTTCCCAGGAAATGCACCGACATCTCCGAACCCGCTCCATTCACGCCGTCGAGCGCCACGCGGAAGCGGCGCCGCCGGATGGCATCGGCGTCCACATGGCGCAGGACGCGGTCGATGTGGAGCGCCGGGGCGGTGGTCAGGTCCTGCTTCACCGAGCGGATCTCGTCGTTGCGGGCCTGCGCAAACTGGCTCTGATGGAACAGGTCCAGCAGCTCGCTGCGTTCGTACTGGTTGAAGAACAGGCCTTCGCGGTTGAACAGCTTCAGCGCGTTGTACTCTGGCGGATTGTGCGAGGCCGTCAACGCGATGCCGCCTCGCGCCTTCACATGCGAGATGTACATCTGAATCGTCGGCGTGGGCATCACGCCCAGGTCGATCACTTCGCAGCCCGCCGCCAGCAGGCCGCAGTTGACGGCGTGGGTCAGCATCGGCCCGGAGGTCCGCGTATCACGGCCAATCACCACGCGCCCTTTGCCGACGTAGGTGCCGAATGCCTGCGCAAAACTCGCTCCCAAGCCCGGCGTCAGAAATCCGCCGATCACCCCGCGGACGCCCGAAACGCCCACCTTCAACAAATGCTCGCGCGCCATTAGTTCAAGCTCCTGACACGATCCAGCAGCGTCTCAAACAACTCTCGCGGTTCGCTGTCCCTCTGTTCGGCAATCACCCGGATGATGGGTTCCGTCTGGCTCACCCGGACGTGGAACCAGCGGTCCGGCCACGAAATCCGTAGTCCGTCGCTGCGATCCATGATTCCATCCGGAAACAGCTCCTGCAGCTCCATCAGCAGTGCCGGGATGTTCGGGCTGGTCAGCGGCACTTCGGCCTTCAGAATGTGGTGGCTCGGATAGTCGGCCAGAATTTGGCTCACCGTCTGGCCGCGGTCGCGGATCATCGTCAGAATCGCCAGCATGCTCGCGATGCCGTCATAGACGAAGCGGAATTGCGGCATCATCACGGCGCCCGTCCCCTCGCCCGCGAGTGCGATCTGTTCCGGCCGGTAGGTGGAGAGCGCGTCGATGGCCGCCTGCCGCCCCACGGGCACGCGCAGCACGCGGCCGCCGTGGCGCGCGGCCACGTCTTCGAGCAGCGCGGTGCTCGAAAGGTTCGCGATGATCAGCTTGCCTTCGCTCTTCGGCAGCAGATGGTCGGCCAGCATCGGCAGCACCAACTCTTCGCTGACACCGCGGCCCTGCTCGTCGGCGAGCGCCACGCGGTCGGCGTCCATATCGAAAAGGAACCCGGCATCGGCCTGCAGCGGCTGCATCAACGGGCCCAGTTGCAACTCGGCAATGCTGGCGCTGGTGTTCGGCGTATGCGCCACCGTGCGGCCGTCCACGCGTTCGTTAATTAGAATGAATCCGCAGCCAAACCGTTCGTTCATCCGGCGCAGGATCAGCGCGCTGGTGCCGTTGCAGCAATCGACCACCACTCGCAGCGGGCGCAACCGTTCGAGGTCAAACACCCGGGCCAGGCCGTCCAGATAGGCATCGATCGCGGTGCCGGAAACGGTCAGCTTCCCCAGCCTATTCCACTCTTCAAAGCGGAAGCGGTGCAGGTGATAGATGTCGAGAAGTTCGCCCGATTCGGCCGTATTCAGGTAGATTCCGCTAGGCCCGAAGAAGCGCAGCGCGTTCCAGTCGATCGTGTTGTGGGAGGCGCTGATGGCGATGCCGCCCGCCGCGTCCAGTCTCTGAATAGCGTGCTGCACGACCGGCGTCGAGACAATGCCGAGGTCGATGACATCATGGCCGCAGGCGAGCAGCGATGCCACCACGCCCTCGCGGATCATGTTGCCGCTCAGCCGTGGGTCGCGGCCGAGCACCACCGGACGGCCGGGTTCAAGAAAAGTTCCGAAGGCGGCGGCGAAATCCATGACGTGGGTGGCCGTCAGCCCCTGTCCCACGATGCCCCGTAAGCCCACGTGAGAGATACGAAGTGCAGCGTTCACTGGGTTACCAGTTTGATTTTCCCAAATGCCTCCGGCACATGGTTGTTCAGCACGCCAGTCTGGCGCCACACTATGTACTTGCGCTTCGGACCCGGGCCCTGGATCCGGAACAGATTAATGCGCATTTCGTTGCCGATCTCTGGCGGCCGACTGTCGATGGACTTGATCGGAATCTTGAACTCGCCGTACCAGATCTTCTTCTCTTTATCGAGCCTAGCCTTCACGGTGAAGCCGGAGTTCCAATCGGCGCCCGCGTTCGGCAGCGGCTTTTTGCGGTCGATGTCGAGATCGATGTATTCGCCGAGCGGCGAGATCTGGTACTCGCGATACTGCCAGATTTTTTCGAAATCGGCGCCGATGAAGATCTCGGCCACGTCGTGGTCCCACAGCTTCATTGTCTCGGCGTTGGTGACCGGCGCGGCGTTGACGTGCAGATCCTCGTAAGGGCAACTGAACAGGAAGTAGATGTTGTCCTTCGTCCACCGGGAGCGAATCTCCGTCCTATGGTTCGGCACCGGTTTGCCAAAGTGGTCATTCTCGGCGACCGCCGCGGCTTGGTAACGCCAGTGGGGTTGCTCCGGGTCGGCGGTGAGTTTGAACTCGCTCCGCGAATGGAAGCTAAACATCAGCTCTGGATCCCCGGCGAGAGCCGCAGCCGGGAGAAACGATGCGAACAGGAGTAGCGCCTTCATTTTTGCTCCAATTCTAGTTTAAATAGATTTATGCTGCGGACCATTTATTGTCTCTTGCTCGCGACCGTTCTCTTTGCCCAGGCGAAGTTTCCCGAGGGCACGCGCGTGCAACGGGACACCGCCTATAACCAGTATCCCGAAACGCGGGTGGACATCTACCAGCCGCCCGGACCGATGGGCAATCGTCCCGGCGTACTGGTGATCCACGGGGGCGGCTGGACCCATGGCAACCGGACAGGCGTTCTCGATTCCTACGTTCGCCGCTACGTGGAGAAAGGCTTCGTCGTCGCCAATATCGAGTACCGCCTCGCGAAGGCCGCGCCGGCGCCGGCCGCCGTCGAAGACGCCATTCATGCCGCCAATTGGTTCGTCGAGAACGCAAAGGTCTACGGCGTGGATCCCAAACGCATCGTGGTCACCGGCGGTTCGGCGGGCGGGCACTTGGCGCTGATGGTCGGCATGGTGAACAAGGGCGCTCGCCTGGGCAAGCCCGTTAAGGTGCGGGCCGTCGTCAACTTCTACGGCATCACCGATGTCGACGACCAACTCCATCCGCCCAATCAACGCGACTATGCCGTCGCTTGGCTCCCCAACCAGCCAGGCCGCCTCGAACTCGCCCGCCGCGTTTCGCCGATCACCTACGTCCGCCGCGACCTTCCGCCGATTCTGACCATTCACGGCGACGCGGACGATACGGTTCCCTACGTGCACGGCGCCCGGTTGACCAAGGCGCTCACCGATGCCGGCGCAGTCGCCGAGATGATCTCCGTCCCGGGTGGCAAGCACGGTTTCCCCAGTGAAAAGCTCGACGAACTCTATCCGCAGATCTTCGCCTTCTTAGCCAAGCACGGCGTACTTTAGCGTCCCCGCAATCTCCCTCGTCTTTGCGGCATCGCCCATCAGCAGCCGGAACGGCAACCAGAACGCATCGCCGATGCAGCCGTCCGCGTTGGGGCAGGGAAGCGCCCGGTGCGGCAGTCCCTCGACGTACATCGGATTCTGCTGCAGCGTGTGCGGATAGAACGGCGTGGCCGGAATGCCCGCCGCTTGCAGCCGTTCGCAGAAGGCATCCCTCGTCATCCTGAGGGCCTCATCCACCCGCCCCAACAGCAAATACCAAGGGTTCCGCGTGACCGCCTCCGGCACGTGTTGCCAGGTGATCCCCGGTAGGCCCGCGCATTCGCTGGCGAAGATCGGCCAGTTCCGCATCCGATTTTCAATCTGCTCGTCCAGTCGTTCCAATTGCGCCATCAGCACCGCCGCGTGCAGCGCCGAAAGCCGGTAATTATTGCCCGGTTCAAAGTGGTGGAAATACGTGAAGCCGCCTCGGCGGCCCTGGTTCATGTAGCTCCGCATCCGCTCGGCTAGCGCTGCGTCGTCGGTCAGTACGATGCCGCCCTCGCCTGCCGTCATCACTTTGCCGTTCTGAAACGAGAAGCTGCTTGCCAAGCCGAATGAGCCCGCCCTCTTGCCCCGCCATTCGGCGCCGTGCGCGTGCGCGGCGTCTTCCATCAGGAGTAGACCCTGGTCCGCGGCCAACGCCCCCAGCGCGTCCATATCGGCCAGCGGTCCACCAAACTGCACCGCCAGGATGGCTTTCGTCGCCGGGGAAATCGCCTGCCGCGCCTGTTCCGGGTCCATGTTGAACGAGTACGGTTCAATATCGACGAACACCGGCGTCGCGCCCACCCGCGAGACCGCCGAAGCGGTGGAGACGAACGAGATCGCCGGGACGATCACTTCATCGCCCTTGCCAATCCCCGCTGCCGCCAGCATCATCTCCAGCGTCACCGTGCCGTTCACCGCGGCCACTCCGAACTGGCAGCCCTGATACGCCGCAAACGCTTTTTCAAACTCGCCAACAATCGGGTTGAATCCGCCCCATTGCGGACTGGCCAGGACTTGGTCCAACAGCTCACGCTCGCGCGAAGTCGACACGGGCCAGCACGGAAGCTCAATCATCCCTCTAGAGTAAAGGAATGGACATTTTGCGCGAAAGACTGGAAGAGCTCGAACGGCTCGAATTCCAAATGGGCCCCGCCCGCGGAAAGCTCGCCCTGGCCCTCGATGTCTTGACGGACGCCCTAGTCCTGGTCGGCCAACACGGCGTTTATTGCACCAGCGTTCGCAATCCGTCCAAGCCCGCCATGGACGTACAGATGGTTCTCGCCGGCCTCGAAGGCGCCAAGGAACTCATCCAGGGCGCCATGACCGAAATCAAGAAGAGCTGACGAACCAGCAGCCCAGCATCCGTTTGCCATCGCTCACCGGCGCCGGCTGCACCTGTTCCAACTGATAACCCAACTCCGCCATCGCCGCGGTCAAGTCGGCGAGCGGCACCAATTCCGGCCGCGCCCGCTCGCGAAATACGTTCATCGTGCCCGGCACCGTCCGCCCCGGCGTCACGGCGCTGGCCACATCGGCCGGGTTCTCCTGAATCACCGTCAGAACCCGGCGGCTCTCCCACTGCCGAAAGCTGCGGATCGCGCGTCGCCAGTCGACATGCTCCAGTACCAGTGTCACCGCGGCATGGGGATAAGCACCTGCCAACTGCGTGGCTTCGATATCGTCCACCATCGTCGCCGCCTCGCCTAACCTCTCCCGCAGCCTGTCCAGGAACAACGGATTCAGATCGGTGAAGACCATCCGCCCGGCCCCCGCCGCCTCCGGCCGAAGGTAGTCGAACATCTGCCCCGTACCCGCCCCGGCCACCAGCACGGTCTCCTCCGCGGCGATCTCCTCGATCCACGCCGCCATCAGCGCCGCGTTCGCTTGCGCTTGGCCGATCCCCGCCATGTGCTGCTCATAGTCGGCCGGTTCAATCGTCAACCATGCCTCTCGCAAGACATCCCGCACTAGAGCCCCCGCAGATATGGATTCCGCTTCGCCTCGCGGCCAATCGTCGTATTCGGCCCATGACCGCAGACCACCTCGGTATCCTCCGGCAGCACCAGAAGCTTCGTCTTGATGCTCGAAAGAATCTTTCGTCCGTCCCCACCCGGCAGGTCGGTCCGGCCGATGCTGTCGCGGAACAGCGTATCGCCCGCGATCAGCGTCCTTTCGCTCGGCAGATAGAGGCTAGTGCTCCCTTGCGTATGGCCCGGCGTATGGATCACCTGCATCTCATAGTTGCCAAACCGCAGCGTGTCGCCCTCTTTTGCCGGGGTATCGATCGTCGTCTGCTCCGGCGTCTCCATGCCCAACCAGCTCGCCTGGACCGGCAACGCGTCGTACAGTTCCTGGTCTTTCGGGTTCATGATCACCGGCGCCCCGGTGATCTTCTTCAATTTCGCCGCCCCGCCAATATGGTCGATGTGCGCGTGGGTGATCACGATCATCTTCACTGTCAGCTGATGCTTGGCCAGAATCGCTTCAATCTCGCTA
Organism: Bryobacterales bacterium; assembly: GCA_038215275.1. Taxonomy (GTDB): domain Bacteria; phylum Acidobacteriota; class Terriglobia; order Bryobacterales; family Bryobacteraceae. The sequence continues at coordinate 30,556 of JBBQRA010000031.1, forward strand.
ATGTCGTCGCCCGGGTCCACGACAATCGCCTCGCGCGTCACCTCGTCCCCCAAAATCGAGCAGTTGCACTGCAACTGCCCCACCGGCAATATCTCGTGGATCATCTCTTCAATTCTAGGACCTTTGCCTCCGGCCCCCAATCTAAGAGACAGTAAGAGAAAGAAATGATCGATCCCCTTGCTTACCTCGTCCGCTTCCTCCACATCGGCTCCGCCGTTGTTCTCCTCGGCGGCATATTCTACGCCTGGAACCTCAGCAAGTCCGGCAAGCTCACCGGCAACCCCGCCGAAGGCTTCCAGCCGTCGATGCTGATCTCGGTGCTCCTGTTGCTCGCCACCGGTCTCTATCAGCTCATGATTCGCATGGGCGGCGGCGTGCCCAGGTTCTATCACATGATCTTCGGCATCAAGTTTCTACTGTTCCTCCACATTGCTGCCGTATCCATCATCCTCGTGAAGCCGCACACCACGCCCGAAAAACGCGCCCGCCTGCTCACCGGCCTTGCCTTCTCCGGCATCGGTGTGCTGCTGCTCGGCACCGCGCTGCGCTCGTTGGGGAACTGATGACCGCGCTGTTTGAACTCGAAGGCCGCGGCCGTATTTGCGCCACCGGCGAAGATCGCAAGCGCCTGCTCCACGCGATGACGACGAACCACGTCGAACAACTGGCTCCGGGCCAAGGCTGCTATGCGTTCTTTCTCAATGCCAACGGCCGCATCCTTTCGGACGTCCACGTCCTCGCCGCTGAAGAGTCTCTCCTACTCGATGTCGAACCCGCCAGCCGCGAGTTTGTCCTTGGCCATCTCGACAAGTTCATCATCGCCGATGACGTCACCCTCACCGACGAAACGGTCGATTGGACCACCCTCGCCGTCGAGGGCCCCGACGCCGCCGCTTTGCTTGAAGCCGCGGAGATCCCCGTCCCCGATGCTGAATTCGCTTCGCTCCCCTGGGCCGGCCGGCTCGTCGTCAAAACCAGCTTCACCGGCCAGCCCGGCTACTGGATTCTCGTCTCTCCGCTCGATGCGCCAATCGTTCGCGAAGCCCTGCTCGCTGCCGGGGCCGCCGAACTCACTTTCGCTCAGGCCGATGCGCTCCGCATCGCCAACGGCAAGCCCCGTTATGGCGTCGACTTCACGGACGCCCATTTGGTGCAGGAAACCCAACTCATGCACGCCGTCCACTTTCAGAAAGGCTGCTACCTCGGCCAGGAGATCGTCGAACGCGTTCGATCCCGCGGCCAAGTCCACCGCCGTCTCACGGCCCTCCGCATCGCCGGCGACGCCCCCGTGGCCCCGCACACGAAAGTCATGGCCGGAGCGAAAGAAGCTGGCGAAATCACCTCTGCCGTGCCCGTCGGCGACGAGACCGCCGCCCTCGGGATCCTCCGCGCCGAACTGTTGAAGACGCCTCTAACGGTTGACGGCCGCGTGGTAACTCCGCAAGCGCAGTAGTAACTCGTCCGGCACCGTAACGTTCCCGTGCCGCCCGCTCCCCAGCGCGGGATCCTCCGCGCCGAACTGTTTGAACACCCCTCTAACGGTTGACGGCCGCGTGGTAACTCCGCAAGCGCAGTAGAAACTCGTCCGGCACCGTAACGTTCCCGTGC
>JBBQRA010000032.1:0-31620 GCA_038215275.1 Bryobacterales bacterium
GAAGGTCAATACCGGGGTCAACACCGCGGACCTCACGGTGGTCACCGTTGGGCGCTACGTTCCCAATCTCACGCCGGAGCAATCGCTGTCGGCATACTCGAACGAGTACCGCCGCATGGCAAATGCGCTGACCGCATTGCCCGGAGTCAGTGCTGTATCCGGGGGAAACGATATCCCGTACCTCAACCAACCCGAACAACGGCGGACCAGGGCGCTATACACCCGCGACCGGCCTACCCGCGATCTAGCCTTTCGGTCCCCCTCTCAGGGCGCCGATGTGATGCCTGGATACTTTGCCTTGCTCGGCATCCCAATCGTCGAAGGCCGGGATTTCACCGACGCCGACACAATTGGCAGCCTCCCAGTGGTAATCATCGGCCAACATACGGCGCGCGAACTGTTTCAAAATCGTTCCGCGATCGGCCAACAGATGCGTTGGGGCGACAATGCCGAGTATGATCCCTGGATGACCGTTATCGGTGTTGTTGGCGATACCAAGTGGCAGCCCGCCGAACCGGTGCCGGGGTTTGAGATTTACTGGTCGCATCGCCAATATCCCGGACCGAATATGCACCTGCTGATCCGCTCTTCCGGGGGGCCGGCCGCCTTGCAAGGGCCGATTCGGGCCGCGCTCGCGCAAGTTAATCCAGACTTTGCGATTGAAAGGATCAAGTCCCTCGATACCATCGCGGTGGAATCAGTGTGGCAGCGCCGGTTGTGGGGTTTTGTCCTCTCCGCGTTCGCGCTATTGGCTCTCGGCCTGGCGGCGCTTGGCATCTATGGCGTGATGGGGTATCTGGTCGCCCAACGCACCCGGGAAATCGGGATCAGAATGGCCATCGGAGCACAAACTGGCGAGGTCATTTTACTGGTGCTGCGCAATGGGATGGGTTTGGTTTTGATCGGGTGTGCGCTTGGCTTGGTCGGCGCATTTGCGGCCACCCGGCTGATGGCGGGAGTCCTGTTCGGTGTGGGCGTGGCTGACCCGGTCACCTACCTTGCGGTTGCCGCCCTTCTCTCGGGTGCCGCTCTGGTGTCGTGCGCCTTACCAGCCTTGCGGGCCTCTCGGATCGATCCCCTCGTCGCACTGCGTGAAGATGGCTGAGCGTTAAGAAATACTTCCCGGCCGAAAAAAAGCTAGGAGTCTGGACCGGTTCATGATAATAATCATACATTATCATCCTGAACCGACCGCTAATCTTTTTACTCAACGTGGCTGCGCTGGCCGCGCAGACCTCTTCCACCTCTACCGTCGTCGGTCGCGTGGAAGACCGAAATGGAGGTGCCATCGATGGCGCTCGGATAGCGATTACGGATCTTGATTCCAACCAGGTGCGCCGCGCCGTTACGAACGCCGCTGGACAGTATGTCCTCCCCGGATTATCGCCGGGCCGTTACACCGTCACCGCGTCTGCTCCCGGATTTCAGAATGCCAGGATGGAGCAACTCGCCGTCGATGTGGCCCGCGCTTACCAGGCCAACTTCAAACTTGAGATTGGAGCCATCACTGAGACTGTGGAGGTGAAGAGCGGCGCGGAAGCCGAGTTGCAAACGCTGGATTCCACCACCGGAGCAACGATCAAAGGGGAGCAGTTACTCCGCCTTCCCTCCATCAACCGCAGCGCCATCGCGTTGTTAATGCTACAGCCAATGACTATTCCCGTCCGCGGCGCGGGCATTCATGTCAGCGGCCAAGTAGGTGGTGCGCGCAGCGATCAGTCGGCCTTCCATCTGGATGGCGTGGACGCCACTGACCTCACCGCCGGTACGGGACAGTACATCAGCTCCGCCTCGGATTGGTCCGGGCCAACCCCGATGATTCCGATCCCAGCCGAATCGATTGAAGAGTTCCGCGTCGGCACCTCCAACGCTAACGCTACCTTTGGACGTTCCAGCGGAGGTCAAGTGAATCTCATTACCCGCCGAGGCTCGAATAGTTGGCATGGTAGCGGCTACTGGTATCTGCAGAACGACAAGCTCAACGCGAACCGCTGGGACTTCAACCGCACGGGAGTCGCCCGTCCGGCCCTGCGCGACAACCGTTATGGTGTCTCCATCGGCGGGGCGCTGCGGCAGAACAAGACGTTCTTGTTCGCCAACTACGAGGGCCGGCGCCTGCCGCAACGAGTGCTCGTCACCCGGCTGGTCCCTTCGGAGACGCTACGCCAAGGGGTTCTTCGCTTTGTCAATTCCGGCGGCCAGGTGCAGAGCTACGACGCACGAGCGTACGACCCCCGCGGAATCGGGCTCAGCCCGGTAATGCGGCAGTACCTGAATCTTTACCCGTCAGGAAACGACACCACCCTGGGGGATAGCCTGAACACCACCGGATTCCGCGGAGCCGCCGCAGCCAATGTGCAGAGCGATTTTGGCGTCGTTCGGCTCGACCACCACTGGAGCGACGCATGGCGCTTAAATGCCTCCTACCGTTATGCCAAACAATCGGCCCTCAGCACGAGCCAAGTGGATATCGCCGGCATCGGCGCGGGCAATACCCGGGGCATCGCCACGCCGGGAGGGCGGACCCCCGTGGAACCGCGTTTCTTTAGCTTCCAAGCCACCGGCGTGCTCTCCCCGCGCCTATTCACCGAGGTAATTGCCGGGTATGCCCGAAACTACTGGGCCTACGATCGCACCACTCCTACCGGTCAGGTTCCAGGCACAGCCGGTGCGCTGAATCTCGCAGATTCGTTCCTCAACCAGCCCCTCGATGTCAGCCCTGGCTCTGCCCGTAGCCGCCAGTGGCGCGACAACACATACCAACTTCGCTCCAACTCCACTTACTTGCTGGGCAAACACACCATTCAATTCGGCGGTGCCGCGCGCTGGATGCCCTCGTTCCACGAACGCAACGACAAAGTAGTCGGCAGCCTTGCCGCGTTGATCTTCGATGTGAACTCGAGGAACGGCTTCAGCCTGGGAGCAGCCAACCGGCCGGCGAACTTGCGGTCCGCCGACAGCGCGGCGTGGGACGATCTTCTAGCCGGGTCTCTCGGCGTCGTGAGCCGCGCCGGTGTGGTTGCCACTCGCGACCGCGACCTGAATCTCCTCCCCCCGGGCACACCCATTCGCGTCAACACCCGTTGGGACGCCTACGATGTCTATGTAAACGATGTCTGGCGGGTGACGCCCCGGTTGACCGTGACCTTCGGACTGAATTACTTACTGCAAACCGTGCCCACGGAAAGCGACGGCCTGCAGACCCTGGTCACCGACGCGAATACGCGCGAGGTCTTAACCGGCGAAAATATCGTCGCCCGCCGCACGGCGGCAGCGCTGAAGGGTGATGTCTATAATCCCGTGCTCGCCTGGATTCCTGTCCGTACCGCCGGCGCAGCCCTCTATCAGGGCGATCACAATAATCTGGCCCCGAGGATATCCGCCGCCTACCAGTGGGGCAAAACCGTCGTTCGTGGCGGCTATTCTCGGGTCTTTGATCGGGTCAACGGAGCTACAAACGTCTTCTTCCCCAGCATTAGCGTAGGGTTCTCCCAGACGGCTACGTGCACGGGCCCCCGCCGCGACGGTACTTGCGCCATCGGCAGCGATCTGAACTCAGCCTTTCGGATCGGTGTCGATGGGAGCAACATCGCGTTGCCTGTACCCGCCCGGCTCTCCGTTCCCTTCGTTTTACCTCCGGGCTTCACCGAACAGCTCTCCATGGGGATCGATCCCGCGTTTCGCCCCGGACAAGCCGACGCGATCAACTTTACCGTCCAGCGGGAATTGCCTGCCAACTTTGTCGTCGAAGCGGGATTCGCTGGGCGCTACGGGCGGAACCTTCCTCAGTCCACCTCCATGTCCAGCGTGCCCTACTTCATGAAGGACGCGGCCTCTGGCCAAACCTTCGGCCAAGCGTTTGATGCGATTGCCGGCCATCTGCGATCTGGCGGCACGGCGGTCAATGCTCCGGTCCAGCCCTGGTTCGAAAACCAGTTGGCCCGCGCCCCCATCTGCGTTCCCAACTGCAGCGTAGCCCTTGCCTCGCGCAACGGCACAGCCTTCACCCAGGGACTCCTCAACACCCTCTGGAACGTTATGGAAGGCCAACGGGGAACCGAGCCCTTTGTCACGAATCAACTGCAGGAGCTCTGGATGCGGACCTCAAATGGATATTCAAATTACCATGCAGGATTCCTTAGCGTCTCCAGGCGCCTTGCAAAGGGGGCCGCTTTCAGCTTGAACCACACGCTCTCCCGCTCGCTCGATATCCATGGCTTCAACCAGGAGGCGGAATCGAAGATGTCGAACGCGCTTACGCCTCGTCTCGACTACGCGGTCTCAGCTTTTGACCGCACCCACGTCTTCAACTCGAATGGCTATTACGAACTTCCCTGGAAAAAGGGCAACCGTTGGATTTGCGGTTGGTACATCGGAGGCATATTTACTGCCAGTTCGGGTGTCCCGCTCACCTCTCAACAGTCGGCGGAGGGCTGGGGGGGCGCTGGTGTTATCAACGCGATCGCCAGTGGTCTCATCCCCACTGGCCCCCTGCCCGCGACCACGGTACATTCCGAGGTTCGTGGCACAAATGGAATTGGCATTAGTAGCGACCCGGCCCGCTCCGGTTCCGGGTTGAACCTGTTCGCCAATCCGGAGTCAGTCTTCAACAGTTTCCGCCCTTTGCTCGTTGGCTCGGACGGTCGCAACGGCCGGCACCGCCTCCGCGGCCTCAGCCGATGGAACGTCGATCTTTCCCTCGGCAAGAAAACTCGCCTCACCGAATCCCTCGGGGCAGTTTTCACCGCTGACTTTATTAACGCCACCAATCGGGCGGAGTTTGCGGATCCGGCGCTGAACTATCAAAGCCGCGGCACGTTTGGCGTGCTCACTACGCAGTACGGCACGCCTCGGCAGATCCAGCTCGGACTTCGTCTGGAATTTTAAGGAGCTACAGGATGCGAATTCTTAACAAGCCGCGCCAATCCAGAATTCGCCATGCCTTGTGGCAAATTCATATTTATGCCGGACTTCTCGCCGGGGCGGTTCTAGCGGTGGTCGGACTCACAGGAAGCCTGATCGTCTATCTTCCCGAACTTCGGCGCGCAACCATCGACGGCGGAACTAACGTTGTTCCGTCCGGTCCTCCGGTGCCGCTGGATCGTGCCTTGGCAACTGTGCGAACCAACCGCCCCAGAGACCGGAGCCAGCCTTTACCTCGACGGCGGAGAGGCCCAGGCCCTGAACTTTCGCACCGTCAGCCCGGAAGGGGACCGGATTCACACCTTCGTTAGCCAGTACACGGCAGGCATCGTCGGCCAACAAAACTTTGAACATGCGTGGCTCGAATGGTTTTTTCGTCTGCACGCGGATCTTCTGGCCGGGTCAACCGGCCGCTGGCTGGATGGCTGGTTCGCGCTGGTTCAAGCGGTGCTCTCCCTAAGCGGAATCGTACTTTGGTGGCGCGGCTTACGGCAATGGCGAAGAGGGTTCGCTTATGAACGTCGTGCCAGTTGGAAGCGCCAGGTTTGGGACGCCCATAACTTGCTTGGATTCGCCGGAAGTTTGTTTATTCTGCTCCTCAGCATTACCGGAGCCTACTTCTCCTTTCCGTCCACTTACCGGCTTGTGGCCGCCCGAGTTACAGGGACTCCAGCAGAGCTCCCCGTACTGACCGTGTCCGCTATCGCACCAGACCAGTGGGCTTCCCTCGAATCACTCAGAGCCGCTGCGCAGCAGTCAATACCGGATGGGGAGGTTACGATGATTAACTTCCCCGCCAAGCCCGACGCCCCGTTTTCCGTCCGCTTGAAACGCTCCGGCGACTATCACCGGATTGGCTACAACTACGTCGTACTGGAATCATCGACGGCCGTCGTCCTGCGCATAGAAAGATTCGACCAGCAGCCGTTAGGGGTCCAGTTGATGCGCTTGATGACCCCGCTCCATTACGGGACTTTCGGCGGAACGTTCACCCGCATCCTCTATGTTTTCGTCGGCTTCCTTCCTGCTATCCTTTTCGGAAGCGGAATCTTGATGTATTGGAATCGAGTCCTCGCGAAACGCTGGGGGTCAGGGGCAAACCGGCACGTCTCCCGCACGGGAGTTCGCGACCCTAGGCTTGCTACAGAAACGGACGCAGAACGTCAACCAGAAACCGTCTCGACCGCCGGTGAAACCGTCAACAATTAGTTTCCTTATATCGCCCTAGAACCGAGAGCGGTCGGGGGAACCAATACACCCACTCCCGGCTCCGACTATCAAGGCTTCATCGGCACAAACGGCTTGCTCGGCTCCGCCCCGAATTAGGCCCAGGCCGTCGCCCTGTCCGCTCGGCTCACCGCGCTCGGCCAAAACGGCGGTCCCCAATCACCCATGCGCGGCTACCGTTCCAGCATCCAGGAGTATTTCACTCAGGCCGACTGGCGCATCTCCCGCAATCTCAGCTTGAATCTCGGCCTGCGCTATGGCTATTTTTCGCCGTATACCGAAGTCAACTTCGCCGTCTCCAATCTCTACGCCCTCAGTAGCCCTTCCATCTCCCCGTTTGCCGATGGCCGCGCCGCCAATCAAGTGGCCCGCATCGCTCCCGACCGTCCGTTCTATCAACCGGACCGCAACAATTTCCAGCCTCGCTTTGGGGCCGCCTGGGACATTGGCGGACAGGGTCGCCAAGTAGTGCGCGCCGCCTACGGCATGTATTCGGACCGCCTCTTACAAATACAGTTCACCGGTGTCGTTAGCAATCTGCCGCTAGCCCTCAGCTCCACGGCACCGAATGTTCCTTTCCGCTTGGCACCGCCGCCCATTGCCAATTTAACCGCGAGCCCGGCAGTCACGGCGGTATCGCCCAACATTCGCAATCCGAACGTTCACCGGGTCAATGCTGCCTACGAACGCAAAATCGGCCGCACGATGACCGCCTCAGCTGCCTATGTCGGCTCCTTTGGCCGGGGTCTCATCAATCTCCTCGAACAAAACGGAGGAGGTGGTGTGCCCAACAACCTAAGGCCCGATCCGCGCTACACCACCCAGAACCAGCTCGTAAATTTCGCTCAGTCCGGCTATCACTCGCTACAAACCACTTTCCAAAGGCGCTTGGCGGCGGGTTTGGATCTCTCCGCCTTCTACACCTACAGCCGCTTCCGGGACGATTGGTCCGCTGATGCGTTCAGCAGCGTCGCCGGGCTCATAAATAGCGGTGCCCGCCCGGAGGCGGGTTTCCAGGGCGGCGGCACTGCCTGGGTCCCCCGGCCTCGCGGTTCAGACCGAGGCTATTCCGACTTTGACACTCCGCATAATTTTACGCTGAGTCACATCTACGAACTCCCCTTCGGCAAGAACAACCCCGTACTCGGAGGGTGGTCTCTCAGTGGCCTCTTCATCTGGCGCTCCGGCCAGCGTATGAACCTGACGCTCGGCCGTGACGTCGATGACGACGGCAACGCCAACCGAGACCGTCCCGCCCTGCTCAGCGGCTCATTGAAGGACCTATACGCCAAAGGCCGATTTGACCGCGCCCAGTATCTAATCCCCCAAGCCCAGGCCGCCGTGATCCTCGGTGTCCCCGCCGATGTAACCAACCCGGCATCGTCGCTTGAACGGAACCCGCTCCGCTCCCCCGCCGTCCAGACCTACGACCTTTCCCTCTTGAAGCGTTTCACCGTTAGGGAGCGTTTCTCGGCGACCTTTGAAGCCAACGCTTTCAACTTGTTCAACCGGATAAATTTCGCTGGCCCGAGCGGTTCGGTTGCGTCTCCGCTCTTCGGAGTAGCTACCCGGACCATTACGCCGTCTCGTCAGGTGCAACTTGGCTTGAAACTGGCCTTTTAGCCAGCGCCTTCGGGCAACTGGAGTTTTCGGGCCACCTTGATCTCGGCGAGATTACCTTCGGTGATGACGGCGTATTCGGGGAGCAGTCTGTAGTGGTCGAGCAGGAGATGGATTTTGACGGCGCCTTTGGTGCGCTACTTGGCCCAGTCGAAGACTTTGGCACAGAGTGGTCTACCGGGTCTATCATGGCTCTCAAAGGGCCGTTGCGACAATTTGAGGTGAAACCTGCCGGTCCGGAGATGGGCGGCGGTGGCGCGGGGATCGGTGGGCTTTCGATTCGCCTTGGCGCTAATCGGTAGGATAGCGGGATACGATTTTATTTTGAGGGACGACGGTTTCGGGCTTTGGAAAATTCGGAGACGGGGGAAGTTGGCGGAGATACCTTGTTTGCCTAAGAGGCGCCTTCGGCAAGGACACCTGCTCTCCGTGATGAGTGAGAATGGAGAGTTGGATATGCGTTACCACCACGTCAATACGGCATGGACCTCCGGCGACCGGTCCGCTGGAACCTCCCTGCTCGAAGAACTCTCCGCATGAAAAAGCCCAAAACCGCGGCCGAACGGAAAGCCCGCTACGCGGCCATTCTTCATCTGCTCGATGAGCTGTACCCAAATGTCACCTGCGCCCTCGATCATCGCAACGCCTGGGAACTCCTCGTCGCTACCATCCTTTCGGCGCAGTGTACCGACGAGCGGGTGAACAAGGTCACTCCGGGGCTGTTTGCCAAGTATCCGACGATGACCGATTTGGCCCATGCTCCCGTCGCCGAGGTCGCCGCGCTCGTGCATTCCACCGGGTTCTTCAACAACAAGGCCAAGAATATCGTCGGGGCGGCGCAGCGCATTCTGCTCGAGTTCGGAGGCGCAGTTCCGCAGAATATCGAAGACCTGCTGACCGTTCCCGGCGCGGCGCGCAAAACGGCCAATGTCGTGCTGGGGACCTGCTTCGGCATCGCTAGCGGCGTCGTGGTGGATACGCACGTCTCGCGGATTTCGCAGCGGCTGGACTTCACGCGCCAGACGACGCCGGAGAAGATCGAAAAAGACCTCATCAAGCTGCTGCCGCGGGAGCGCTGGATCCAGTTCTCCCATCAACTGATTCACTTCGGGCGGCAGACTTGCGTGGCGCGGAAACCGAAATGCGGGGAGTGCCGGATGGCGGAGCTTTGCTACGCCCAGGATAAGACGGCCGCATGAGGTGGGGGTGGTTGCTGTGCTTGCTGGCGAGTGGCTGTACGCCGGTGCCGCAGTGGTACCCGGTGCCGTATCAGCGCGTCCTGACCGTCGGGGCGGATCCGGCAGGGTTGGGGGAGTTCGTCAGCTTCAGTCAGCGCGCGGCGCACGAGCATGTGGTGTCCGACGTGCTGGAAGGGTCGCCGACCGACGTCTGGCGGTGGACGAACCAGAAGCCGACGCTGCGGTTCTTCCTGCTGGAGCCGAACGAGTGGCAGTTTCAGGTTAGCTTTGTGTTGGCGGATTCGACCTGGAAGACGACGGGGCCGGTGACCCTGCGCGTTTTCGTGAACGATCAACTGCTGGGGACGGCGGAGGAGTTGGCGGCCGGCCGGCATGAGAAGAGCTGGCCGGTGCCGCCAGCGATGGTGAAAGCAAAAGCCGAGAATATCGTGCGTTTGGAGCTGGACAAAGTGTTTGTGGCTGAGGGCGATGGGGCGAAGCTCGGCATGATTCTTGAAGCGGCCGGATTTAAGAAGCAATGAGCGAAGTGATCTACATTCTGCTCGGCTGGCTGGCGACGGTGGGTGGGTGCTACGCGCTGGGGCGGATTTTGTGGTCTCAACTGGGGGTGCGGATGACGCGCGAGGAGGAGATCTCCTTCTCGTTTCTGGTGGGGGCGGCCGGGTATTCGCTGCTGTTATTCGGACTGGGGTTGGCGCATTTGTATCACCGGGGCGTGTTCTTCGCACTGCCGGTGGTGCTGGGCCTAGCGGCTTGGCGGCTGGGTTCGTTTTCTTTGCCTGCGGATCGGTTGCCTCCTTTGTCCCGGAGCTTGCGTTGGTTGGTCTTGGGCGTTGGCGGGCCGTTTGCCGTGCTCTACCTTTCGAACGCGATGGCGCCGGAGATCAGCCCGGACGGGTCGACGTATCACTTGGGCCTGGTGGCTCGGTATTACCGGGAGCACGCCATGGTTCCGGTGCATACCAGCATCTATGCGGCTCTGAGCCAGGGGGTGGAGATGCTGTTCCTGTCGGCATACGCGATTGGGCGGCACTCAGCGGCGGGGATGGTGCATGCGACCTTCCTTTTTCTGCTGCCTTGGATGATGCTGAACTGGGGGCGGCGAAAGGGGTTCGCGACGGCCGGTGTGGCGGCGGCGTTGCTCGTGTTTGTGTCGCCGGTGGTGGGAGTCGACGGGATCAGCGCGTATAACGACCTGGCGGGGGCGGCGGTGGTATTCGCCGTGTTTGCCCTGCTCGACCGGTGGGACGAGACGCGGGAGCCGGGGCTGCTGTATGCGATCGGAGCGATGGCCGGGTTTAGCTATGGCGTGAAGTATACGCTGGCTTTGGCGGTGCCGTTGGCGCTGGGATGGGTGTTCTGGCGGGAGCGGAAGTGGCGGCCGGTGCTGGTGGTGGCGGGGTGCGCGGCGGCGATGATTTTGCCGTGGATGGTGCGCAATGCGGTTTGGTGGCAGAATCCGGTGGCTCCGCTGTTCAATGCGTGGTTTCCGAATCCCTACGTCCACCAATGGTTTGAGAAAGAGTACAAGCTATCGATGCAGACGTATACGTTGGCTTCCCGGTGGATGATTCCGTGGGAGGTGACGGTGCAAGGGCAGACGCTGGGGGGGCGGCTGGGGCCGGTGTTTATGCTGGCGCCGCTGGCACTGTTGAGTTTGCGGAACGCGCTGGGGCGGCGGTTGCTGCTGGGATGGCTGGTGTTTTCGGCTACGTATTTTTCGAATGTCGGGACGCGGTTTTTGATTCCGGGGTTGCCGTTTGCCGCGCTGGCGCTGGCGCTATTGCCGTGGCCTCGGTGGGTGCTGGTGGCGCTGGTGGTGGTTCACGGGGTGTTGTCCTGGCCGGACGCGATGACGCTCTACGGGGAGCGATACGGATGGCGCCTCGATAAGGTGGTTTGGCGGGAGGCGTTGCGGATCAAGCCGCCGGAGGAGTTCCTGCGGAATCACTTGCCTAGCTACTCGATCACGCGGTTGATAGATGCCGAAGTTCCGGCGGGGCGGCGGGTGTTTGCGTTTCAGCAGGTGGCGGAGGCGTATTGCCATGCCGAAGTGATCGTGGGGTTTCAGTCGGCGCAGGGGGAGGTGCTGATGGACGCGGTGCACAATGCGCTGAAGGAGGAGCGGCGGCCGGGGTTGAAGGTGCGGTATCAATTTGCGGCTCGGCCGTTGAAACAGGTGCGGGCGATGGTGAGCAAGGACTGGCCGGAGGCGCGTTGGAGCGTGCATGAGATGCGGGTGCTGCACGGAGGAAAGGAGATTCCGCGGTCGCCGCATTGGCGCGCGCGGGCGGATTCGACAGGCGAGTGGGCGCCGTTTGCGTTTGATAACTCGCCGGTGACGCGGTGGATTGCGGATATGCCTTGGAAGAAGGGTCACGGGTTGACGGTGGATTTGGGTGTGCCGCAGCAGGTGGACGAAGTGGTGCTGGAGATGAGCCTGGATCAGCCGTGGGAAGGGATTGTGCTGGACGGGATTCCGGAGGCGAAGATTTCAGCGAGCCATGTGCCGCCGCCGACGGGGTTGCGGCGGGTGGCGATGGAGGAGTTCCTCTCGCGGAACGTGCATTACATTGCGGCGGCGAACGATGAATATTGGTATCGGGATCTGCGGATACGGAGGGAGTATTGGGGGATTGAGGAAGTGGGAACGCGGGCGAACCATACCTTGTATCGGATTCTACCGCCGGGGTATCGGATTCTACCGCCGGGCGAAAACACGAGGATAATGAACAAGAAGTGAACGGAACATTGGAACTGTATCTCGGAGTGGATGGTGGCCAGTCGAGCACGACGGCGCTGATTGGGAATGCGCGGGGCGAAATACTAGGCCGCGGGACGGATGGGCCTTGCAACCATGTGAAATCGGCGGCGGAGGGGCGGGAGAAGTTCGTCCGCGTGATTGGCGGGTGCGTGGCGCAGGCTTGCCAACAGGCCGGGGTGGACGCGGCGACGGTGCGGTTCGACGCGGCTTGCCTGGGCTTCAGCGGTGGGCCGGCAGATAAGGAAGCGATTCTGCGGGAAATTCTGGCGGCGGACAAGATGCGGGTGACGACGGACGCGATGATTGCGTTGACGGGCGCTGCGGCGGGGGGACCGGGGATAATTGTGATTGGCGGGACGGGGTCGATTGCGTTTGGGCGGGATGCGGTGGGGCGGGTCGCGCGGGCGGGGGGATGGGGCTACATTTTTGGCGATGAGGGCGGGGCGTTCGACATTGCGCGGCAGGCGCTGCGGGCGTCGTTGCGGCACCATGAGGGATGGGGCGCAAAGACACTCCTGCACGACCGGTTGCTGGCGGCGACGGGGGCGAGGGATATGAACGAGTTGATGCACCTTTGGTACACGGAGGAGTATCCGCGATCGCGGATTGCAACCTATGCGCCGATGGTGGACCAGGCGGCCAAGGACGGCGACCGGGTGGCGGGAGATATTCTGTCGCGGATGGCGCGGCAATTGACGCTGCTGGCGATGGCGGTGCGGAATCGACTTTTCAAAGAGGGCGATGAGGTGCATGTGGCGCCCATTGGCGGCGTGTGGCAGAGCGAACTGCTGCTGCAGCACTTCACGAATTTTGTTCATGTGGTGGAGGGCAATCGCGTTGCCCCGCCACGGTATGCGCCGGCGGTCGGCGCGTTGCTCGAAGCGTATCAACTTGCGGGGGTGACCCCGCATTTGGCCAATGTCCCGGAGAACCACAAATGAAATTGCTCGTCTTGATTGCCCTGGCGCTGCCTTTGGCGGCCGCGGAGCCCGATTGGCAGACTTTAGAGCCGTATGCGGTGAGCCTGCTGCAGCGGTTCGTCCAGATTCCGAGCATCAATCCGCCGGCCGATACGAAAGCGGCGGCGGAGTTCATGAAGGCGGAGTTGGAGGCCGTAGGAATCGCGGTGAAGCTGTACGACGCTGGCGAAGGGAAGATGATCAACCTGGTCGCGCGGATTCCGGGGAAGGATAAGGCGAAGAAGCCTCTGTTGTTGCTGAATCATTTAGACGTCGTGCCGGTGGACCGGAAGGCCTGGGGGACGGTGAATCCGTTTTCGGGGGAGGTGAAGGATGGGTTCATTTGGGGCCGGGGGACGCTGGACATGAAGGGCATCGGAGTGATGCACATGATGGCGATGATCACGATGAAAAAGATGGGGCTGGTGCCGGACCGGGAGGTGATCATGCTGGCGAGTTGCGATGAGGAGACGGGCGGAGAGAAGGGAGTAAAATGGATGCTGGCGAACCATGCGGCGGATATCGACGCCGAGTTCGTGCTGGACGAGGGGGGGCTGGGAACGCGGGACGTGTTCCGCGAGGGGAAGCTGGTTTATGGGATTTCCGTGGCGGAGAAGCAGCCGTTGTGGATCCGGCTGCGGGCGGCGGGGACGGCAGCGCACGGTTCGCAACCGATTGCGGACAACGCGAATATGATCCTGTATGCCGCGTTGGCGAAGGCGATGGCGCTGCCGGAGGGCGCCAAGGCGAACGACGTCGTCGAGGCGATGCGGAAGGCGAGCGGTGGGGAGTTTGCCGAGGGCAAGTTCACTTCGGCGATTCAGAAGAACACGATGACGTTGACGACGCTGCGGAGTGGGGTGGGAGATCCGCCGAAGATCAACGTGATTCCGTCGGTGGCGGAGGCGACGATCGATTGCCGGTTGCTGCCGGGGACCAACGCGGACGAGTTTGTGAGTGAGTTGAAGGCGCGGATCAACGATACGCGGGTGACGGTGGAATTGACGAATACGCCGCCGGGGGATCCGGGGACTTCGAACTACGAGACAGGGTTGTTCCGGGTGTTGAAGCAGGTGATTTTGAAGTATCACCCGGAAGCGGAAGTGACGCCGATGCTGGTGCCGTATTCGACGGATTCGACGAAGTTCCGGACGAAGGGGCTGCCCGCCTATGGGTTCACCCCGCTGGTGTTGCCGGGGAAGATTCTGGCGACGATGCACTCGGATGCCGAGCGGATTCCGTTGGATCAGTTCTACACCGGAGTACGGATGATGTTCGACGTGCTACGCTCGGAATTCTAATGGCAAAATTGTCTATTCGTGACCTTGAACTGAACGGCAAGACCGTTTTTCTGAGGGTGGATTTCAACGTGCCGCTGACCAACGGCGGGCAGGAGATCACCTCCGATAAACGCATTAAGGCTTCCCTGCCCTCGATCCAATACGCCCTGTCGCAGGGTGCGGCGTTGATTCTGGCGAGCCACTTGGGCCGTCCGAAGGGCAAGCGGGATCCGGAGATGAGCCTGAAGCCCGTGGCGGCGCGTTTGGCCGAACTGCTGGGGCAGCCGGTGGCGTTTGCGCCGGACTGCGTGGGGCCGGAAGTGGAGGCGATGAAGCCGAAGCCGGGCGAGGTGCTGCTGCTTGAAAATCTGCGGTATCACGCGGCGGAAGAAGAGAATGATCCTGCGTTTGCGCAGCAGTTGGCGAGTTTGTGCGATGTGTACGTTAACGATGCGTTCGGCACGGCGCACCGGGCGCATGCTTCGACGGTGGGAATGATTGCGTTCGTTTCGCAGGCGGCGGCGGGGCTACTGATGGATAAAGAGCTCGAATACCTGGGCAAGGCGACGACGGATCCGGAACGGCCGTGTGTGGCGATTATCGGCGGCGCAAAGGTTTCCGACAAGATGGAAGTGATCATGAGCCTGCTGAAGGTAGTCGACCGGTTGATGATCGGCGGGGCGATGGCTTACACGTTCTTGAAGGCGGCCGGGGAGCCGATCGGAAAGTCGCTGGTGGAAGACGACAAGCTCGATTTGGCCCGGGATCTGATGGCCAAGGCCGGGATGAAGCTGATGCTGCCGACGGATCACGTGGTTTCGGCCGAGTTCAAGGCTGGGGCGGAGAGCGAAGTGGTGACGGTGATTCCGGAGGGCAAGATGGCTCTGGATATTGGTCCGGCGACGGTGGCGGCTTATGTCGATGTTGTGAAGTCGGCAAAGACGATCATTTGGAACGGGCCGATGGGCGTGTTCGAATTGAAGCCCTTTGATGTGGGGACGATGGCGCTGGCGCATGCGGTGGCGGATTCGGATGCAATCTCCGTCGTGGGCGGAGGCGATTCGGAGAAGGCGATAAAGACGGCCGGGCTGAGCGATAAGATCTCGCACGTTTCGACGGGTGGGGGAGCGTCGCTCGAGTTCCTGGGCGGGGTGCAGTTGCCGGGTGTGGTGGCTTTGACCGATAAATAGTAATGCGCTTGTGCGGCTCATTGTTGGTTCTGACCTTGGCGGCAGGGTCTTCCGCGGACTGGGCTCGCTTCCGCGGGCCCAACGGCTCGGGGGTGGGAGAGGGGTCGAATCTTCCGGTGGAGTTTGGGCCGGGGAAGAACGTGGCGTGGAAGACTGCGGTTCCGTTTGGACGGTCGTCGCCGATCGTGGCCGGTGGGCATGTGTATGTGACCGCGAGCGAAGGCGGGCAACTCTGGACGCTGGCTTACGATGCGCGGAGCGGGAAGGAGTTGTGGCGGCGAGGGGTGAAGCCGGCGCGCAACCAGGATACTTACAAGGCGAATGACGCGGCTTCGTCAACGCCGGCGGCGGACGGGGACAACGTCTATGTGTTCTTTCGGGATGTGGGCTTGATTGCCTACTCCCATTCGGGGGAGGAACGGTGGCGGGTGGCATTAGGACCGTTCGACAGCTTCTACGGGCTGACGGCGTCGCCAATTGTGGCAGGCGGGAAGGTGTTGCTACTGTGCGACCAGACGAAGGGATCGTATCTGTTGGCGGTGGCTGCGGCGACGGGGAAGACGGTGTATCGGGTGGAGCGGCCGGGGTCGGGGGTGGGGTGGTCGGTGCCGATTGTGCACGAGGACCAGGTGATCGCGGTGGGGAGTACGCGGGTGGAATCGTACCAGTTGGGGACGGGGGAACGGCGATGGTGGCTGCCGTTGCCTTCAATGGGGGCGATGGGGTCTCCGGTGATTGCGGGGGATGCGGTGATTGTGACGGCGGCGGGGAGCGATCAGCCGTGGCTGCCGACGTTTGCGGCGGTGGTGGCGGCGCGCGACAAAGACGGTGACGGACAGGTGAGCAAGGCGGAGGCGGAGGAGGAGAAAGATTGGTTCGAGCACTTCGGCTGGTTGGATGAGGATGGGAACGGCAAATTGACGGCGGCGGAGTGGAATGGGGCGCGTGAGTTTGGATTGGGGGAGTACGGAGCGGTGGCAATTCCACTGAACAGCCGGGGAGCGGCGACGGTGCGGTGGCGCGTGAAACGGAATTTACCGTATGTGCCTTCGCCGGTGCTGTACGATGGCGTGTTCTACATGGTGAAAGACGGGGGAATTGTGACTTCGCTGAACCCGGCAACAGGGGAGACGCTGAAGCAGGGGCGGGCTCCGCAAGCGCCGGGGCAGTACTTGGCCTCGCCCGTGGCGGCGGACGGGAAGATCTACATGGTGAACGAAGAGGGGCTCGCGACAGTTATCCGCGCGGGGGCACAGTGGGAGCCGTTGGCGCGGAATGAGTTGGGGGAAGAGGTGTATGCTACCCCGGCGGTGGATGGCAGCCGGTTGATCGTCCGGACCCGGGGCAGCCTGTACGCTTTCGCTAACTCAAAATAGGGTTGATAACGCGGCCGGCGACGTCGGTGAGCCGGAAGTCGCGGCCCTGGGACTTGAAGGTTAGCTTGGTGTGGTTGAGACCAAGCTGGTTGAGAATGGTCGCGTGGATATCGTGGATTTCGAGCTTCCCTTCGGTGGGGGAGAAGCCGAACTCGTCACTGGCTCCGTGCTTGACGCCGGGTTTTATGCCGCCGCCGGCCATGAACATACTGAAGCTATCGATGTGGTGATTCCGGCCGATTTTGCCCTTTTCGCGGACTTCGCCCATGGGGGTGCGGCCGAATTCGCCGCTCCAGACGACCAGGGTGCGGTCGAGGAGGCCGCGCTGCTTGAGGTCTTTGATAAGCGCGGCGGAGGCGCGGTCGACTTCCTTGGCGACTAAGTCGAGTGGCTTAGTGATGTCGTCGTGGTGATCCCAGTCGGTATGATACAGCTGGACAAACCGGACTCCGCGTTCGACTAAGCGGCGGGCCAGGAGGCAGTTATTGCCGAAGCTCGACTTACCGGGCTCGGCGCCGTACATTTCGAGAGTTTCCTTGGACTCTTTGCCGAAGTCGATCAGTTCGGGGCCGCTGGTTTGCATCTGGTACGCCATTTCGTACTGGGCGATGCGGGTGGCGATCTCGGCGTCAGCGGTCTCTTCGAGCTCCATCTGGTTAAGGTCCTTGAGGACTTCGATGGTCTGGCGTTGCTGTTCCGGCGTGACGCCGGCGGGGGTGGAGAGGTTGAGGATGGGATCGCCGACGTTGCGGAAGGGGATGCCCTGGTAGGAGGTGGGGAGGAAGCCGCTGGACCAGAGGGCAGCACCGCTGCGGGGGCCGCGGGGGCCGCTTTGGAGGACGACGAAGCCGGGCAGGTCCTTCGATTCGCTGCCGATGCCGTAGGTGACCCAAGAGCCCATGGAGGGGCGTCCGGCGCGGATGCTGCCGGTGTTGGCGAACATTTTCGCGGGGCCGTGGTTGAAGTTCTCGGTGGAGACGCCATGGAGGACGGTGAGGTCGTCGGCGATGGAGCCGATATGGGGGACGAGATCGCTGAAGTAGTGGCCGGAGTTGCCGTGCTGCTTAAACGTGCGGCGGGTGCCGAGGAGCTTGGGGGTTTCCTTCGAGAAGGTATCCATGAAGGCGAAGCGCTTGCCTTTGAGGAACGATTCGGGGGTTGGTTTGCCGTCCCACTTAGCGAGTTCGGGCTTGTAATCGAATAACTCGAGGTGGCTGGGACCGCCGGCCATGAAGAGGAAGATGACGCGATCGGCCTTGGCCGGGAAGTGGCCCTTCCCTGCCCCGAGGAGGCCGTCGGCGAGCATGGAGGCGAGAGCCATTTTGCCGACGCCGAAGCCGCAATTGCGGAATAGCTGCCGGCGTGTCTGATAGCGCGTAAGTTTGTTTTCTAGATCCATGGGTAGTTACTCTCGGGTCATGAATTCGTCGAGGTTGAGGAGCACGCGGGCGACGCTGGTCCAGAGGGCGGTTTCGTTGGGTTGGGTTTGGGAGTCGCGCTGTTGGCGGACGAAGCGAAGGAGGCGCTCGGTTTCGCGGGGGCGGGGGGCGCGCTGCACGGCGAGTTCGAAACCGTGGCGGAGGCGGGCGGATTCGTCGGCGGGCGCTTCCTTGACGATGCGCTGGCCGAGAGCGGTGGCGAACTCGACGGAGGACTCGTCGTTCAGGAGGGTAAGGGCCTGTAGAGGCGAGTTCGAGCGGATGCGGCGGGTGCAGGAGGTGATGCCATCGGCGGCGTCGAAGACCGTTAGGCTGGGGTGGGCAGCGCTTCGCTGAAAGAAGGTGTACATCCCGCGGCGGTAGCGTTCGGAGCCTGTGGCGGTCTTCCATTCGCGGACAACTTGAGTGACGCTGAGGGCTCCGGGCGGGATGGGCGGGAAGAAACTGGGGCCGCCGACCTTCTCCGTGATGAGGCCGCTGCTGACGAGGGCGGAATCGCGGATGATTTCGGCGTCGAGGCGGAGGCGGTTTTGCTTCGCGAGAAGTTTATTGTCGGGGTCGACAGCGGCCGCGTCAGGGCGCGGGAGCGAGGCCTGCTGATAAGTGGCGCTGGAGACGATAAGTTTGTGGAGCGCTTTCTGACTCCAGCCGCTATCGATAAAGGAACCGGCGAGATAGTCGAGGAGCTCGGGATGAGTGGGACGGTCGCCTACGAGGCCGAAATCGCTTTCGGTGTCGACGATGCCGCGGCCGAAGTATTTTTGCCAAACGCGATTGACGGTGACGCGGGGCGTGAGGGGGTTATCTTTCGCGACGAGCCACTTGGCGAAGTCGAGGCGGTTGGCGTTGTCCGGCATGGGCGGGAGCACGGCGATTCCGCCGGGTTGGACGGGGCTGCCCTTGCGGGTGAAGTCGCCGCCGAGGTGGATGTACGAATCGCGGGGGGTGGGGCGCTCCCTCATGATCAGCGTGCGGAGCAAATTCGGCTTCTGCTTTCGCAGATCGACGAGCTCTTTCCGGAGAGCGATGAGGGTGGGATCTTTGTCCGCGTTTTCAGTGAGCGATTCCTGATGCTTGCGGATCTTGAGTTCGAGGGCCTGGAACTCGACGTCCCATCTGACTTGAAGGGCCTTCTCTTCGTCGGTACCGATTTCGAGGAAGGGGCGGTTGAAGTACTTGCGATCCTGCTCTTTGTCGACTTCGTCGACGCCGTTCCAGAACGCGAAAATCTGGTAGAACTCGCGTTGGGTAACGGGATCGTACTTGTGATCGTGGCAGCGGGCGCAAGCGAGGGTGAGGCCGAGGAAGGCGGAGCCGGTGGTGGCGACGCGGTCGGCGACGGCTTCGACACGGTACTGTTCGAAGTCGATACCGCCTTCGTAGTTCGACGGGGTGTTGCGATGGAAACCGGTGGCGATGATCTGATCGTTGGTCGCGTTGGGGAGTAAGTCGCCGGCGACTTGTTCGATGACGAAGCGGTCGAACGGCATATCTTTGTTGATGGCGTTCAGAACCCAGTCGCGGTAGGGCCAGATGTCGCGGGGGGCATCGATGGTGTAACCGTCGGTATCGGAGTAACGGGCGACGTCTAGCCAGTGGCGGCCCCAGCGTTCGCCGTAGGCGGGGGAGGCGAGGAGCTGGTCGACGACTTTTTCAAAGGCCGTGGGGGAAACGTCTTTCAGGAAAGCTTCGAGTTGCGCTTGGGTGGGCGGGAGGCCGGTGAGGTCGAGGTGGACGCGGCGGAGGAGGGTGCGCTTGTCGGCGCGGGGGGACATGGCGATGCCCTTTTCCTGAAGTTTGGCGAGGATAAAGGTGTCGATGGTGGCGTTGGCGGGCTTGGGGTGGACGGGTTGGAAGGCCCAGTGTTTACTGGTGCGACGTTTGGCTTGGAGGAACGATTCCGGGGCCGGCATTCCGGATTGGACCCATTGGTCGAGTATGGAGATTTCGGCTTCGGAAAGCTTCTTTCCGCCTTTCGGCATTTTGAGGTCGCCAGCGTGCTTGACCGCTTCAAGGATGACAGTGGCGGCGGGTCCGCGATTGCCGCCTTTGAGGATGGCTTCTTTGGAGTCGAGCGCCAAGCCGCCGTTCACGGAGTTGGCGTTATGGCAGCCGGCGCAGTTCTTCTTGAGAATCGCGAGAGCCTCCGCTCCGTCCTGCGCCATCAGCGGGACCACTGCCAGGAAAATGAAACTAAATCGCAGCATTGAGGGTATCTTATCAAGAGATGCAGATGTTTGCGGCTGTCTTGGCCATTTCGTTCTATGCCGATGTGCTGCCCATCTTGGAACGGCGGTGCTTAGGCTGCCACCAGGCGGGAGAAGTGGCGCCGATGGCGCTGGGTTCGTTTGCCGAGGCGCGACCGTTTGCGAAAGCGATTCGGGATGCCGTTACATCCCACTCGATGCCGCCGGGGGGCGGGTTGGCAGCGGGGGAGTTGGCGGTGTTGCGGCAGTGGGCGGTGCGGCCGGTGGCAGGAACGGCAGCGCGGGCGGCGGTGCTGCCGATGCGGCCGGAGGTTCGCGGGGACCTGACGCTGCGGATGGCGGAGCCGTTTGCAGTGGGGGCGAAGGCGGCGGTGGACTACCAACATTTCGTCCTGCCCACGGGGCAAAGTGAACGGCGATGGATTCAGGCGATCGAGATTCGACCGGGGAACCGGCGGGTGGTGCATCATGCGGTCGCGTTTGTGCGGACGGCGCGGAGCGAGTTTCTGCGAGGCGGGCGGTTGTCTGTCGAAGACGAGGTATTGGGGACGTACCTGCCGGGGGAGGGGGTGCTCCGGTGGCCAGAGGGGCAGGCGAAGTTGCTGCCGGAAGGGGCGGAGATTGTTCTGCAGATGCACTACACGAGTACGGGGAAGGCCGAAGAGGACCAGACGGAGATCCGGTTGGAGTATGGGCCGACTCCCCGAGAGCGGGTGTACACCCTCTCAGTGGCGCAGTGGGAGTTTGCGATTCCGCCGTTTGCGGAGGCTTATCCGGTGACGGCCGAGTTCGCGGTGCAGACGGGTGTTCGCGTGTTGGCGGTGACGCCGCATATGCATTTGCGCGGGCGGAGTATGCGCGTGACGGCGGGGGAAACGGTCGTGCTGGATGTCCCGCGATACCGGTTTGATTGGCAACTGCGGCGGGTGTTGGCGAAGCCGGTGACGGTGGCCTCTGGAGAGACCATTCGAGTCGAGGCTACGTTCGACAACTCTCGGAATAATCCGAGGAACCCGGATCCGGCCGCGACGGTGCGTTGGGGGGAGCAGAGCTGGCAGGAGATGATGGTCGCGTTTGTAGACGTGGCCATCCCGACCGCCTGGCCCGCCGCGGAGATCTACCGGGCGAAGCGGTTCTAGACCGCCAGGAACTTGACGCAGACCGGGACGGGTGCCGGGACGGGCTTGCCGACGGGGGTGAGTTTGCCGGTGGCGCCGTCGATGCGGAAGACCATGAGCGAGTCGGAATCCTGGTTGGCGGCGACTAGGAATTGCCCGGTGGGATCGATGTTGAAATTGCGGGGGGTTTTGCCCTGGGTGGGCTCGTTACCGATGCGGGCGATTTTGCCGGAGGCGGCGTCGATGGAGAAGATGGCGATGGAATCGTGGCCGCGGTTCGAGCCATAGACGAAGCGGCCATTGGGATGGACCACCGTTTCGGCGGTGCTGTGGCCGCGGCCGACGGGGATGGGCATAGTGGGTTCCGTGTTGATTTCGGTCAGTTTGCCGTCTTGAGCGTCCCAGTTCATCGCCGTGAGGGTGCAGAGAATTTCGTTGATGACGTAGGCCCACTTGCCGTTCGGGTGGAAGGCGAGGTGGCGGGGGCCGCTACCGGGGGCGACGGCAAATTCGCCGTGGGTGGCCATGGCGCCGTTCTTGGCATTGAACTTATAGATCATGACGCGATCTTTGCCGAGGTCGGCAACGAGGGCGAAACGGTTGGCTTTATCGAGATTGATGGAGTGGGCGTGGGGGCCGGCTTGGCGGGCGGAGTTGGGGCCGAAGGGGGCGACGTGCTGAAAGAAGCCGGTGCGCTTGCCGATTTTGCCGTCGGCGGCGAGGGCGAAGGCGGCGGCGCTGCCGCTGTTGTAGTTGGCGCAGAGGACGAACTTTCCATTGTCACTGACCTTCAGGTAGCATGGGCCGCTGCCGGCGCTGCCGACCTGGTTCAGAGCCGTGAGCTTGCCGGTGGCGCGATCGATGGAATAGGCGTTGAGGGAGCCGACCTTTTCGCCCTGGAACTCGGAGAGTTCGCCGACGGAATAGAGGAGATTGCCCTTGGGATGAATCGCGAGGAAGGAGGGGTTGGCGGTCTCGGCGGCAACACCGAGGGGCGTCAGTGCTCCGGAGGCGAGATCCAAATCGAAGGTGTAGATACCTTTGCTGGCGCCGCGCGTGTAGGTTCCGACGTAGACGCGCAGCGTCTGGGGAGTCTGGGCGAGCAGCGGGGCGCTCATCATCATCAATCCGAAATCACGTCGATTCATTCTAGCTCTCCTTAGAACATGCGCTCTTGGCGGCGCAGGGTGCCGAAACTGCCAATGTTCGCTATGGCAAACGATACCAGATATTGATTCTCGTTGCGCGTGCCGAAGCTGAGGCGACGGTACTGGAAGCTGAGCCCGCAACAGTCGGAGTTGTAGCTGAGTTCGGTGGTGGCGAACTGCATTTTGGCTTCCCGGAAATCATAGACACCGGTGTAGCCGGCACTCCAGCCGCGCCGTCCGGGAGCGCCGATGCCGCCACGGAGGAGAAGTTGATTGGCGTTAGGGCTGACTTGCGGGGTTCCGCGGACCTGATTGTGACCGATGCCGAAGAACGTTTGGCGGATGCGGGCATCGGCAATGACGGTGGAATTGGTAATGCGTTTGAAGAGCGGATCCCAGTCGGTGCGCCATTCGAGGGATGCGGATTGGATGGGTGCGGCCCGGAGGACGGAGATGACCGGGGAATAGTGGCGGGGACGATCGATGAAGCTGTAGCCGGTGAGAGTGGTGGAGGAGAGAAAGACGTTTCGGGAGCCTTCGACCACGGCGCCGCCAAAGGTGGGGTCGAAATAGCGGCGCTGCTTGACCTGCCAGGTGAGCACTTCCTGGACACTGCCGTTTCGTTTGGCATAGAGCCGGTTGGTGAGCGAGACGTCGGCTTCGGTGGTGGACGTGAGGATGTCGGCCTCGTCGAAGCGGATGATTTCGCGGAAATTGCGGACACCGGAGACGTGGCGGAAAGTGATCCTAGGCTCAATTACATGTTTCACTTCTGTCCCTAACCACACGGGGCCTTTGAAGATGCGCTCCACGGTCGGCATGATTAACTCAGTGCCGAAGTCGTTGGCCTGACGGTAGAGATCGCGACCGGCGGTGGCAGTAGCGGTGGTGGAAGTCGAGAGGTCCTTGCGGGATCCGTAGTGGGTAGCGTGGAAGGTATAGGAGGGAGCGAGGCTGAATCCCTTCCACTGGAGGACGGCCATCACGCGGGGGGCGAAGTTTAATCGATCGGTGAACTGGCGAGTGATGAAGCCGGGCTCGCGGCGTTTATGGAAGCCGGCGCTGGAATCAAAGGAGTACCAGACGGGGATGACCTTACCAAGGATGCGCCGCTCGCGGGAATGAAAATCGACGGACGGGGTTTTGCGGATAACGACCTGGTCGTCGGGGCGAGTGCTTTGGAAGAACTGGTGGCGGGAGAACTCGACGCCGAAGGCGTAGGTGTCCCAGCTCTTCTGGACATGACCGTCGGAGTTCACCGCGGAAAAGATTGCCTCATTAAAGCTTTGGGTGAAGGCTTGGCGGAAAAGGAATGAGGACAAGTAGTTTATATTTGCAGCACCAGTCCACCCTCTACCTAGAATGGACCGTCCGGACCCGTTGACGAGAAAGCCACCTTCCTTAATCCGATTGCCGCTGTCGACCGGACGCCCGCGGTCGTTGACTCCGTACAGGTAGAAGTTGAAGTCGGTGCCAATCCGGGGCTTGCCGCGAAGGTTCACTTCGTGGGCGAATCCGCGCTGGGTGAAGAGTTGACCTCGGTACATGGCATCGTAGGAGCGGTTAATCGCCCAATAGTAGCCGACGCCGTACATAAATCCTCGACGGGTACTATTCCCAAAGTTAGGGGTTAAGAAACCACTCTTACGCGGTTGTTCTGCAAGGGACTTATACAACGCCGGAGCGTAAAAAATTGGGATCCGGCGGATGCGAAAAACGGCTTGGTAGGCGATAGCTCGGTCCCCGGGAATGATGTCGAATTTAGGACCGGTCAGGCGCCACCACGGCTTGGGCAGGACGCAGTTTGTGAGAAAGCCATCGTACAAGATAAACCGGCTCTTTATCTTTTCAGCCCAACGACCTTGAAAATTAAAGGGGTTCTGCGACATCAGCAATCCTGGGCGAAATTCGATCTTGCCCTGAGCGTTTCCCTTGACTTCGAAGAAGGTTCCCGACTCTAATCTCAAGTTGTACTTTACCGTTTGCGCCCTCATCTCTTCTGAGCTGGTATAACTCTTGTAATAGACGTTGCCGCGAGCGTCAACGTCTCCAGTGGACTCGTTGTAGTCGATCTCGTCCGCTTTGAGCAAGATTTCGGCGGTTTCCACTTCGGCTGCGCCGCGCAGGTGGTAGATCTGGCCGTCCACTTCTTGTCCGATGGCGCGAACGAGAACTTCGTCGGCGGCCGGAGCGTTAGGGCGTTTGGTACCCACCGGCGGAGGGGACGCAACCACTGGGGGTAAAGGAGTTGCGAGGGGAGCGCGCTGAGGTGGGAAGACCTGACCGAAAATATTTCCCGCCAGAGGTATAAGGCAAAATCCCAAGGTGGCCGATAGAGATACAACGGACGAAAGGGTTAGGCGAATGCCTGAACAAAACTCTATGATTTTGTTGGAAATAATGTTAACGTGACTGGGTGGTCGTAGTACAGTACCATCGTAGCGCTCTACTACCCCTAGCCGTTCTTGTTTCACCGTCGTCAAACCAGCAACCCTAGCACGTCCACTTTCGACGAGGCAATACGCGAAAGGTCAATTATGAACTGCCCTAACTGCACGGTTTCAATAAGCGAAGAAGATCATCGTTGTTCGAATTGCGGGCGTCGTCTCGGCAACAATCCAGGTCCGCTGCTGGCGACCCGGACTGCCGCGGCTTTGAAGCTGGATACTTTTGCAACGACGTACGCGGAAGCCCGCCCGGCTCCGAGACCGCGGCTGGAACATTCGAACGAAGACGCTCCCAAGTCGCGCCCGCGGCATGTGGCGTCGATGCAGAGTTCCCTATTTTCCATTCACGAGGAGCGAAAGGTACGGTCAATCGACGGCCAAGCGGAAGCGATGGTCTCGCCTAAGCGCCAGCGCCGGCAGCAGACCGAACGCTCTTCGTACCTGCCATACCAGGGTGTGTTGGAGTTCCTCCCTGCCACTGGTCCGGCACCCCGTACTTTGCCAACATCGGTGGAAGCTGTAATTTACTGCGATTACCCGGTGGCTACTCGGACGCATCGGTTTCTGGCTGGTCTTATTGATTTCGTGATCGTGCTCGGCTGCATGCTTCTGTTTCTAGGCATCGTTTACCTCGGCTGCGAGGGTATGCCTTGGATTGCGCTCGACGCCATGGCGCTGAGTATGATCGGTGTCGCTACGGGTTTGCTGGGATTTCTGTACGAAGCATACTGGATTATGGCCGGAGTTCCGTCCCCGGGGATGGAATGCGTTGGGCTTCGGCTCGTACATTTCGACGGGAATGAGCCTTCGAAGGTGGACAACACTCGCAGGATTTTTGGCGGAGTGATCAGTGTGATGGCAGCTTTTATTGGCTTGGCTTGGGCCTTTGTTGATGAAGAGTGCCTGACTTGGCAAGATCATATCTCGCGGACTTTCCCGACCCCTGTGCGGGCCCAGTACGGTATCCGCCGGTAACTGACGTACACTAGCGTCATGGCGATTGTATTCGATGAGACGAACCTGTTGGCACGGATGGTCGGCGAGGCGGATGGAATTACGCCCGAAGAGTTAACCGCAGCCGAACCGTTAGCGGCTGAGGCTTTGGCCGGAGTGAAGGCGCAGACCGAATCCGGTCTGATTGGCTTTCCGAATTTGCCAAAGCAGACGAGTCTAGCCAACGAGATTCTTGCCTACGCCGAGAAGTTGAAGGGAAGCTACGACACGGTTTGCCTGGTCGGAATTGGCGGCAGTGCGTTGGGCGCGTGGGCACTCGATTGCGCCATTCGCGGTCCGCATCCGGTGCAGGGAGATCACTCGGCGGCGAAACCCCGGCTGGTTATCCTTGACAACGTTGATCCGGAGTTCGTGCAGTTGGCGTTGGCATCGACGAAGCCGAAGAAGACGCTGGTGGTGGTGATTGCCAAGAGTGGCGCCACGGCCGAGACGGTAGCTACGTTCTTGATCGTCCGGGCATGGCTGGCGGCGGGTGTTGGGGCGAAGGGCGTGAAGGCGCGCGTCGTGGTGATCACGAGCGAGGGCCGGGGCGACTTGAAAGTTCTCGCGACCAATGAAGGCTACACGACGTTTCATATTCCGGATAACGTCGGTGGCCGTTTTAGCGTGTTGTCGGCAGTCGGATTGGTTCCGGCGGCATTGATTGGGGTCGATATCCTGGCGTTGCTTCGAGGCGCCGCTAAGATGACGGCGACGGCCTGGAAGCCGGACTTGGCAACGAACATTCCCCTTCGCGCGGCGATGCTGCACTTCTTGTCGTTGACCAAGAAAGGCAAGACGATTCAGGTGGCATTCCCTTACGCGAACCGCTTGTGGGGCACCGCGTTCTGGTTTCGGCAGTTGTGGGCGGAATCGTTGGGCAAGGCCAAGAACCGCGCGGGCGACACGGTTCATGTCGGGCAGACGCCGGTGGCGGCGCTTGGCACAACGGACCAGCATTCGCAGGTGCAACTCTATATGGAAGGGCCGAAGGACAAGGTATTCACGTTCTGGGCGGTAAAAAAGCCGGCGGACGCTGGGGCGATTCCGGCGGAAAAGACGGGTCTTGAGGGATTTGACTATTTAACGGGTCAGAATCTGGCGAAGCTCCTAGACGTCGAATGTAAGTCGACTCAGGCAGCTCTGACCGAGAATCAACGTCCGAACTGCGTCTTTACGCTGGATCGGGTGGATGCTGAACATATTGGCATGCTCTTCCAACTTCTCGAGTTCGAGACCGCGTTTGCCGGGGAGATGCTGAACATCAACGCCTTTGATCAGGAAGGGGTTGAACTGGGCAAGAAGTTCACGTTCGGATTGATGGGCCGGAAGGGCTTCACTGACTTCAAGAAGCGCTACACGGACTACGAAGCGCGCCGCCGCAAGGGGTAAGCGCCTCCTCCATGCCGTTTGCTCCTATTCCTGAGGCCTTGGCGGATTTTCGTTCCGGCCGGATGCTCATTGTTGTCGATGATGAAGATCGCGAGAACGAAGGCGACTTAACGCTAGCGGCTGAGCACATCACGCCGGAGGCGATCAACTTCATGGCGGTTCATGGGCGGGGCCTGATTTGTCTGGCCCTGAGCCCTGAGAAATGTGACGGGCTGGATCTGCCTCCGATGGCGGCGGCGAACACGTCGCGATTCGGCACAGCCTTTACCGTTTCGATTGAGGCCGCTCACGGGGTGACGACCGGGATTTC
This sequence comes from Bryobacterales bacterium, assembly GCA_038215275.1. Lineage (GTDB taxonomy): Bacteria > Acidobacteriota > Terriglobia > Bryobacterales > Bryobacteraceae. The sequence continues at coordinate 27,593 of JBBQRA010000032.1, forward strand.
GGCAGCCGACCGGGCTCATACGATCCGGGTGGCAATCCGGCCGGATGCCCGTCCGGTGGATTTGGCTCGGCCGGGCCACATTTTCCCGTTGCGGGCCCGCCCTGGCGGGGTGCTCGCGCGAGCCGGTCAGACCGAGGCAGCGGTTGATCTTGCCCTTTTGTCGGGTTTGCAGCCAGGTGGAGTGATCTGCGAGATCATGAATGAGGACGGGACGATGGCCCGTCTGCCGCAGCTGATTGAGTTTGCCAAGAAGTTTGGCATACGAATTATCTCGGTCGCTGAATTGATCCGGTACAGGCTACGGAACGAACGTTTCATGCAGCGGACGGCAGTGGGCCAAGTGGAGACCCAACATGGGCGATTTACATCTCATGCATATACGTCAACGCTAGGCGGCGGTCTGCACACGGCGCTGGTTTTGGGTGATCTGGCGGCTGTAGAGAATCCGTTGGTCCGGGTGCATGCCCACTGTGCGTATGGGAATCTTTTCGGTGCGACATCGTGCGATTGTGCGTGGATTGTGGATCGCTCGCTGGCGTTGATCCGGGCTGAGGGTGCAGGCGCGTTAGTGTACCTGCATCAGAACACAGCGGGATATCAACAGCGGAACGGGGAGATTGTGCCGCATGCGCGGGACCCATTGACGCACACGACGGGGGACGGTTCGACGGTGCTGCAACACGAGGCAGGATTGGGCGCGCAGATCCTGGCTGACTTAGGACTGCACCGGATCCGGCTACTGACGAATCATCCGCGAAAGGTGGTTGGGCTGGAAGGCTTTGGAATTGAGATTACCGCGCAGGTGCCGATCCTTTAAGGCGTTGGTATTCGCGTAGGTGGAGTCCGCTTTTGCCGGTGTCTCCAGTTGATCGGTAAAGAGCGGCGAGCCGGTAATGCGCCATGATCAAGGAGGCATCCCGGGCGAGGGCACGCTCGAAGGCTCGGATGGCTTCTGGATTTTGTTGACGGCCCGCATAGAGGCGGCCTAGTTCGAGGAGGGCACGAGCTCCCTTCCCGTCCAGTTCCGCGGCGCGTTCGAGGTGAGGGAGGGCATCAGTGGTGCGCTCCGGGGATTGCTGTAAGAGGGCCCGGGCCCAGTAGAACTCGGTGTCTGCCTGCGTAGGTTGGGAGGCGGCAAGTTTCTCAAGGCGGGCAAGGATACGCTTGGCCCAAGCCGGAGCGGCGCCAACTGTTTCCCCGAGAAGGGGGAGGGCGCGTGGATTGTCGATAGCGCAGAGGATCTCCGCGCTGGCTTCGGTCTCGCCGGTCATGAAGAGAACGACGGCCAAGCCTTCGGGGGGACCGCTTTTGCGGAAGCGGAGTTCGGCGTCGCGGAGCAGCCGGTTCTCGATCAACTTGACGCCCTCGTCGGCTTCCGGGAAGGCGCGGAGCAGATTCACGAGGCTTTCATTGCTCTGGGTTCGTGCCGCAGCGATGTGCGAGGTGCCGTCCAGAGTGCCTGTGGCGGGGCTGGTTTGGAAGGCGCCACCGGGTTGGAACTCCGGCGGAGAGCCAATCTGCGCGAGGAGGAGTCCGGGCGCCGCGAGTAAGCTGACGAGCCGCATTGCACCGACAGACTAACACGATCTTCGGGAGGTTGGGCGGCGCAGGGAACTCGGTGCTGATCGGGATCGGGACCTTCCGAGTGAGCGACTGCAGGAGATGGCGAACCCGTCCTGCGCCGAGGTGAACGCCAGAACGGGGATGGCAGTGGGGGCGAAGTCTTAATAGGATCGGCAGTCGGCGGTCGTTGCTCCCTCCGTTAGGGTGCAGAGGGAGCCGGCTGCAATGCTCGTCCAGGTCTCGGTTTTGCCGCCGGGCCAACGTACGGTCACCCGGTCCACCTTCTCCACGGCGCCGAGGCCGAAGTGGAGGGTCATCGAGTTTTGCGAATAGAAGCTTTCGCCGCTGCGGACCTCGTCGATCCACTTTCTCACCCCTGCCTCGACAGTGACCCTGGCGCCGATGGCGGAGCGATTGGTTTTCGTGCCGCGGAGCCGGAGGTTGAGGAAGCGGCCGCCGGGAGCGGTATTCTTCAGCAGGGAGGGGCGGTCGTTCATATTCAGAATGACGGCTTCGGGGCGGCCGTCGCCGTCGAGGTCGCCGATGGCAAGGCCACGCGAGGGGCGGTTAAGTTGCAGGGCGGGGCCGCCGGAAGCGGTCAGGTCGGCGAACTTGCCGTTGCCGAGATTGCGGAAGAAGAGAGTTGGCTGGCGATAGGCATCGCCGACGGCCGCCTTCTCGACCTCGGGGTAGACATGACCGTTGACGAGGAGGAGATCCTTCCAACCGTCGTCGTCCGCATCGAGGAAGGCGATGCCCCAGCCGAGCAATTGACGGACGCCAAGGCGCGCGGGGCCGGCAACGTCGGTGAAGAATTTGCCGTCCTCATTCAGGAAAAGAGACGTCAGGTCGCCGGAGAAGTTGGTCTTGGCAATGTCGAGGAAGCCATCGTTGTTGAAGTCGCCGACGGCAACGCCCATGCCCGCTTGCAAGCGGCCGTCTGCGTTGAAGGCGACGCCGGCCTCAACCCCTCGCTCTTCGAAGGTTCCGTTCCCGCGGTTGCGGTATAGCTGGCTTGGCGTCATGTCACAGGCTACGTAGATGTCGGGCCAGCCATCGTTGTCAAAGTCAGCCGTGACGGCCTGGAGCGCGTAGCGGCCTCCGGGCTTCAGGATGCCGGCGGAGGCCGAGACGTCGCGGAAGCTACCGTTGGGCTCCTGGTGATAGAGAACATTGAACGCCAGAGGCAAACCGCGAGGGCCGCACATGACAGGAATCTCCTTCCAGACACAGTACTCGCCCTTACCGGGACGGGGGGTCTTGTCGAGGTCGAGGTTGACGTAGTTGGCGACGAAGAGATCGAGGCGGCCGTCGCGATCGTAGTCGAGGAAGGTGCAGCCGGAGCCGAATCGGGTGCCCGTAGTGGGCAGGCCGGCGGGACCAGTAACGTCCTCGAATTTCCCTTCACCGCGGTTCCGGAAGAGACGATCGTGGCCGTAATAAGCGATGAGGAGATCGGTCTTGCCATCGTTATCGTAGTCGCCGGCGCAGACGCCCTGGGCCCAGCCCTCGACGGGCAGGCCGCTGATTTCGGTGAGCCGGCCCTTTCCATCATTGCTATAGAGCACTGGATAGCTTGGCTTGCCTTCGACGGGGCCGGCGAGGTTGGTTCCATTCAGGAGCAGGACGTCGTCGTCGCCATCCTGGTCAGCGTCGAAGAGGGCAATACCATTGCCAGTGGTCTCGACGATGAAGTCTTTGCGCTCGCGTCCGCCGTAGGTATTCTCCGCGGAGAGCCCCCAAGAGGCGGCGACGTCGACCCAACGAATGGGTTCGACGGCGGCGGTCGCGGCCAGTCCGAGGAGCAGCATTCCGAGTTTGAGGGAGTTTCCTATCATTGCGCCCGTCCCGCGACTATGATAGCGTTCCGCAAGCGTTTAACGACGTTGTAACCCACTCCAGGACATGAGGTCTAGCCGAAAATGAACTTGCTCGCTGTGTTGCGATGTGGTTTTCTTGCCTCGATTTTCGTTGTGTGCTCCCTGGCACAACGCGACTTGGCCACCCTTGTAGGAACTGTAACCGATCCCACTGGCGCTGGGGTTCCCAACGCCAAAGTTGTGATCTCTGAAGAAGCCACTGGCTTGACGTATGAACTTGTCTCCGCCTCCGGCGGCGAGTTTGCCCGCCCGGCCTTGAAGCCTGGCATCTACACTGTCAGCGTAGAAGCTCCCGGCTTCAAAAAAACTACCCGACGGAATATCTCGCTTACCGCGGGCGATCGCACCGGTATCGATTTTCAACTGCAGGTTGGAGAGGTGACGACCAACATCGAAGTCACCGGCGAGGCCAACATACTGCAAACGGAATCGACGATTATCGGCGCGAGCATCGACTCCAAACAGGTTTCGGAACTGCCTTTGGGCGGCACCCGGAACTTTGCGTTTCTCGCCCGGCTTTCGCCCGGCGTGGTCCCGAATGAACCCGGCGCGCGGGACGCCACGGGCGGTGGCTTTTCGGCCAAC
>JBBQRA010000033.1:0-31550 GCA_038215275.1 Bryobacterales bacterium
TTTTGCGGAACAAATCAAACGTGGTGCTTCGCCGCCGATACTCCCATTCGGTTGAGCGAGGTACTGGGATCACCAGCGATCAAACCGTGCTCTTGGATTCGAAACGATCTGCGAGCCACTACCCCGACCCACTTCGACGTGTATGTTATCGCGACGCAGAGACGGGTCAGCGACTGGAGTTCCTTACCAATAACTTCGCCTTGCCGGCTTTGACAATTGCTTCTATCTACAAGTCCCGATGGAAAGTGGAGTTGTTCTTCAAGTGGATCAAGCAGCACCTCAGAATCAAGGCCTTCTACGGGACCAGTGAGAACGCGGTGAAGTCTCAAATCTGGATCGCCGTCTCAGTTTACGTCCTGGAGGCAATCGTTCGGAAGCGCCTAGCTATCCAGATGTCTCTCTACAGCTTTCTACAGGTCCTGAGTCTCACGTTGTTCGAAAAAATGCCCATTTTACAGGCCTTCGAAAATATCGACACCGAAGAAGATACAACCAATGCGCCCAAACAACTGATTCTATTCGACTTCTAACCGGACACTAGTGCCCCAGCAGCTAAAGGTTGTTTGAAAGGGAATCGTCGAGCCCTCTGCGCATAGCCTGAACCTCGGGCGAAGCAGCGTCGTGATTGCAACGCTGCTGCCTTCTCCTGCGCGAAGTCCCCGGAACAGCAAACTCGTCCTCGTATCCGCGTCAACAGTTCAATTGATCACTCGGACCGGCACTTGTGTTGCCTGTCCCCCTTGGCGGACGGTAAGTGGAACGTCCAACCCAAGCGGCACGCTACGCGGAACATAGGCGTTGATTTGGTAGACCCCGACCTGCCCGGGAGCAAGTCCAGCAAACTCAATCGTGAGCTCTTCGTTCCCGATTCTAACTGAGGGCGGAACCACAGCCGTAGGCGACGGCGACGAACTAGCCGGTACCCCAGCCTCAATTGCAGGAAGCGTGTTTCCCAGACCAGTTAGGTAGATCGTAATAGTGTCGTCTCGATGGATTGGGTTGGATAAGGTGACCAACTCTTGGTTCCGAGCCCGCACTATCGTAGGAACTCCGGCGCCGAGCCCCGCAACTGATGTCCGAAAGATGCTGGGCGCATTGGGAAGCAACGTCAAGTTAAAGTTGTCGCTAACACCACCCGGAGTCCGCAAGATTAGCGTCACGTTGCCTTCAATCTGATAAGGCAACTGGGCATTGATCTGCGATGGGGACACAAAAATCATTGGTACTGGCTGACCATTTACGGTTAAGCAACTCTCCCCCAGCGCCGTTGGTAAAGGAAGGACACTGGTCACTTGATTTGCCGGGCTAAGGTTGCTCCCAAAGATGGAAACCAAACTGCCGGGAGCCGCAAGGCCAGTAAAATCGGCAGCGTTGACCAGCCGGTCGATCTGAGGCACTGAGATCGCCGCGTCGAATGTCCAAGGCAATACGGTCAGCCCACCAACGGTCAAATTAGCAATCGCATGTCGGCCATACAGCGGGGCCAGCGTCCTGGTGAAGACCGAGCCGGTTTCACCAAGTAACGGAGCTTCTACCAGCCGGACTGGACGAATTTCCGAGCCGTCCCGGGCAAGGTTCACCCGCTGAATCACACCGGGGCTCGACAACGACGGAGCAGTGGTCCGGATTCCGGTCTGGTCAAAAAAGGCAAAACCCGAGGTGCTCCCACTTGAGGCGTCAAATTGGCGTATGGGAACCAGCGACGAATTCAAGAGGCGGTTTCCGACCACGTATTGGTCAAAACTCGACGCAGCGACTGCTCCATACAAGCCCGAGGACTCCTTACGCCCAACCGTGAATGTATCTACATTTGCGTTGTAGAGGAGCAAATTTCCGTCTGCCTGAGCAGCGAGGATCGACGATCCGTTGGCGCTGCCGATCAAAACGGTGTTGGGGTCAATCTTGTTTTCGAACACCCCAAGGGATGGGAGTTCAGTGGCAGATCGCGTAAACAGGTCAACTTGATCGATTGTGTGCCTCGGCCCAGCCACGCGGTTCGCGACCAAGATGGCACGACCGGAGGCAGCTACCGAACGAGGATAGTGCCCACCAGGCATTCTGATGGGGGCCTCAGGCTGCAGGGACTCCAAGTCAAAAACGCTAACGATTTGGCTGTTGTTGTGTCCAACGAGAAGGCGGCGCCTGTCGAAGGTCACAGCTAACTGGGTGGGGGTATTTCCAGTCTTAAGAGTCGCGACCTGGCTATGCGATCGCCCATCAAAGACCAACACTTGGTTTTTGTCCTGGCGAAGCACGAAATAGCGGTCTCGCACGGGATCTGCCAGGATATCCACCAGCTTTCCAGGAATATTGATCGTCAGTCCTCGTTGGTCCGGCTCTTTGTTGTTGACCAAAACCCGCAGCGTTCTAGGTAGATTAACCGCATCGGCCGACGCTAGTGTCAATGTCCCAGTCGCAGTTCCCTTCAAGTTTTGAAACGAGGCCGGATCCAGTCGCAGGGTGAGCGTTGCAGGCGTCACGCCCGAAGATGGACTGACCGTAACACCGGCCATCGCCGAAGCGACCGTAAAAGGCACCCGTGCCCCACCCGCATCCGATACAACCACTTGGCGGGTGAGAGACTGCCTTTCGCAGAACGAAGTCTGAAACAAGATATCCTCCTCGGCGAATGATAGACGCGGGAGTTGGTGCAGGGATCCGATAGAAAAAATCGTGACGCCACTCTCGGACACCGAATACATGGTGTCGCCGTCTGAGCTAATTAGGCTCCGCCCGGCCAAGTTCTCTGCGAGTCGCAAACGATCGAGAACCGCCAAGTTGTCGATGTCTACAACTTGCAGGATTGGCGGACCAGCCTGCGCCCCGTTTCCTCCGGCAGCCACTTGGGTGCTGGTAACCTGAGCGTAAATCAGCCCCCTGGCCGAATCCATCGCGTGGCTACCCACATTCAAGATACCAGCCGGATCCGGAAACTGAGCGATCAAACTGCCAGACTCATCATGCATCGCCCATCCCGCTACGTACCGGTTGCCCGTCCGATTCACACTCACCACTCGGGGACCAAGGGGAGGGCTCGAGACCCAGGCCACCGCCCGCAAAGAGCGGGCGGTCACGTCGTAGGAAAACTCAATCGTCTGGCCGTCGGAAGTACCACCCGCGAGCATGCCAACAATCTTCGTGGCGTCGCCCGAAGCTGCCATCGAACTTGCAACGATATTGGTGGGAAAATTCCCCACTGGCGTTGGAAGGGTCTTCGTGGTGACGCCTTGAATCGTATCGAGCGTCTGAGTAACGCCAGTTAGCGGATCCAGCAGAACAAATTCAGTATTGGTCACAATCAATGCACGATTGTCGATCCCGAAAGCCACTCCTAATGGGGCTTGTCCCATCGAGAAGGTTTGACGTGTGTTATTCGTCAAGTTCAGGACTGAGAGGGAATTCTGCGACGTCGCGGGAGCCTGGAAATTGCCATAGTGGCAAACCACCAGGAAGCGGCCGTCAGGCGATAACGCAAGGGAACTAGGATAGGGTGCGACGTTAATTGATGTTTGTACCGACTTCGACGCAAGAGATACAACATCGACCCGATTGGCCGTGAAGTTGGCGACGTATAGTACGCCGCGAGCTTCGTCGATAGCCAGATCAGCGGCCTGACCTCCGATGGCAACTACCCGTCCAAAGGTCGCCGCTTCAAGTTTACCGCTACCCAGCAGAACACACAGTAACAAGCACGGTAACACGCCTCGATAACTATAATTCATTCTTACAGGCATAACACACTCCATCCAATTCACAATCTATCTTCTGACGTCCAGTATTTCTTCTTGCCAAGCGGGCAGGCCAATTGAGCCTATCGAGTGTTGCAACTGGATCGATTCACAACTCTCGGACCCTATTGCCTTTCATTGAAACCGGTTGCCCAGGCGATCGTGCCGCGGCAACCCGGGTCCACTTCTATTCCTCGGTCTTGCGACGGCGCAGAACGATCAGTCCGATAAAGACCGCAGCCAGCGACGCGCAAACGATACGAATCATCGATTCATCCATTTTGTTCTCCTTTTTCCTTCGTCCAATCCAGATCTAGTGTCCGGCAGGACTGTCCAACTTGTCTTAGCTAAATACTATTCATCATTGGGAGCAACTCCCGCATGATCTTGATGGCCATCGGCCCGACCGTAACGACGAACAATGATGGCAAGATACAGAAGAAAATTGGGAAAACGAGCTTGACTCCCAGTTTGGCCGCTTTCTCCTCGGCTATCTGGCGAGCTTGGACCCGCATAAAGTCTGCGTGTGCCCTCAAACTTTGCGCAATGCCCGTTCCGAATCGATCAGCCTGAATCAAAACCGCTACCAATTTTTTAAGATCTTCAACCGCAGTACGTTCAGCCAAATTTCTTAGTGCCTCAACTCGCCGCTTACCCGCCTTGAGCTCCAGGTTGACCATTGCAAACTCCTCGGCTATTTCTCGATGAGCCTGCTCAAGCTCCTTCGCAACCTGGACGATCGCCTGGTCTAAACCTAACCCGCTTTCCACGCAGACGACCAGGAGATCGAGCGCATTCGCCAAACCCTGCTGAATGTGTTTCTGGCGCTTCTGAGACTTGATTTTTACGTACTCGTTCGGGCCGAAAAACCCCATCGCCGCCGAGGCAACAATCGCCATGATTTTGTTGGAAGAATCCGACTCAGCGTTAGCAACGAGGAGGCTCATCCCGAAGGGAAGGCTTACACCAAAGAACACCTTACACCCGTACAGAACCTTAAGCGCGTTCTCACCCTTGATCCCAGCCCGGATCAGCCGACGGCGCATTACCGAAGCATCCTTAGGGGATGTCGGGAGAACCGTGCCAAGCTTCTTGATCAATTCGTGAAACACCAAACTGGGATGGGTGGGCATCTTGTCAGGAACATGGAGCCCGGCACCAGTAACGCGCTCGATAGCCTCCTTGGGACGCACCCACAGACGCATGCCAACGACCGAGGCAGCGAGCGCAACGGCGAAGAACACTATAAATGTGATTACGAATGCCATGTTTTAAATCTCGATGCTCACGATTTTCTGAATTATGAGATAGCCAAGGATCTGGAGCAGAACGGCTCCTCCCATCATCAGATTCCCGGTTTCTTCCGTTAAAAAGAACCTCACGTAGTCAGGATTGACCCAAAACATCAACACCGCGACTCCAATCGGAATGCAAGTTAAGGCCATTCCAGTCATCCGTCCATGTGCGCTGATTGCCCGAATCCGGCCGCGTAGCTTGAACCGCTCTCGGATGATATAAGCCAGTTTGTCGAGGATCTCAGCCAGATTCCCGCCCGTGCGCTTCTGTAACATCACGGCCGAAACGAAGAACTGTACATCCAATAGCGGGACTCGGTGTCCAAGTTTCTCGAGGGCCAATTCGAGAGGCATTCCAAGGTTGTGTTCCTCAAAAGTTCGGCGAAACTCACCAGCCAGGGGCTCTTGAAACTCACGATGGATCATTTCAAGTGACACAGAAAAACCGTGACCAGCCCGCATCGACCGGGCTACGAACTCCAGGCTTTCTGGAAACTGTTCTTCAAAGCGGTGTATCCGCGCTGAGCGCTTCTTGGCCACAAACCCTAAGGGCAATCCGCTGCTAAGAAATGCGGGGACAAATGCGAGGTTTGTCAACTGGGGAGGCAGAAACAGCCACGCGATTCCGAATGTCACGAGAAAGCAACCAAGACAAGCATGGACTAAACGAGCGACGCTCCACTTCATGCCAGCCTGTTCAAGCATCGTCTGCAGGCGATCCTGCAACTCGAGCTTCTGGAGCAGCTGCAGCACGAAGCGTCCAGTCTTGACATCTTCGCGCGTAATCAAATCCATCTTCTTGGGTGCAGCCTTTGCCTTCTTGGTTGTGGAACCAAGCAACCGGCTTCGAACTTTACCAAGGTCAGCGTTCCGCAAGTAGCGGCTTACGAGCCACCATGCGAGCATGGCTGAACCCCAGGCGAAGATGAGAATTACCAAAAAGGATGTCATTGCGTTTACTGTTCAGAACAGCTACTAGTGAATTTCAGTTGCGGACACCGATGTCCGGAAGTGACGTATTTGAACTTGAGACCCGCCTAGGCCAGAGCGCGCTACGGCACCTCTAGTACTTCATCGAACAAATCAGTCCGCAACTTGATACCAGCGGCCACTAATTTTTCATAAAACTTGGGCCGGATACCCGTCGCTGCAAACCGGCCGAGAACTTCGTTGTTCGGACCTAGCCCGCGCTTCTCGAAGACAAAGATGTCCTGAAGCGTGACCACTTCGCCTTCCATACCGGTAACTTCAGTGATGCTCGTGACGCGCCGCGTTCCGTCTGAGAGCCGGGCAGCCTGGACGAATATGTGAACAGCGCTTGCGATCTGTTGCCGAATCGATACCAGTTGCATGTTGGCGTTGGCAAGTGAGACCATGACCTCCAGCCGACCCACAGCATCGCGAGGCGTGTTTGCATGGACGGTCGTAAGAGAGCCGTCATGGCCGGTATTCATCGCCTGCAACATGTCAAGCGCTTCGCCGCCACGGACCTCTCCAACCACGATGCGGTCAGGCCGCATGCGGAGAGAATTGATTAGGAGTTCTCTTTGGCGGATGGCGCCGTTGCCTTCAAGGTTTGCTGGGCGGGTCTCCAGCCGTGCAACATGGGGCTGCTTGAGCTGCAGTTCCGCTGCGTCTTCGATGGTGACGATGCGCTCCTTGGGCGCGATAAAGGCAGAGAGAGCGTTAAGCAGCGTCGTCTTGCCGGCTCCAGTACCTCCGGCTATGATGATGTTCATGTGGGCCTTTACGGCGGCTTCAAGGAGCTCCATCATGCCCTGGGTTAGCGCCTTCTTTGCAACAAGATCAGCCGGCATCAGCTTATCCTGCGAGAAGCGACGGATCGACATGAGCGGACCATCTAGAGCCAATGGCGGAATGATCGCGTTGACGCGGGAGCCGTCGGCGAGACGGGCATCGACCATCGGATTGGATTCATCAACTCGGCGTCCAACTTGCGAGACTATCTTGTCGATGATCCGCAGTAAGTGTTGGTCGTCCCGGAAAGTAACATTAGTTAGCTCCAGAAGCCCCTTTCTCTCGACGTACACTTGCTTGCTTCCATTGACCAAGATGTCGGAAATCGTCGGATCTACAAGCAGCGGCTCCAAGGGACCTAGCCCGAAAACCTCATCTAGTACTTCATCACAGATCTGTTGTTTCTCAACGGAGCTGAGAAGTGTTGGCTCTCCGTCAATGAGGGTAATCAAGGCCTGACGGACTTCGCCACGCACTCTTTGGTTGTCGATTGTCGCCAAGGCTTCAAGATTGATCTTGTCGAGAAGCTTGCGATGAAGTGTGAACTTAAGTTCCTGATATTCTGGCTTCGGTCCCGACCGCTTCTGGGTCGAGTTCTTCATTAGTCGCTGTTCCCAGCTCAGTTGTTGAGCTGATTTTGGTTCGATACTGGATATTGCCATTTATTTCCCCCGGTGTTGAGATAGTTCTTGACCCGATAGGTATGCTAGATCTGAGAAAGGACAGGCTTGGCTCCGAGCAAGACTGAAGATCTCTTCTTCTCCGGAGCGGTGAGACCTGCTATCTTACCGGCAAGCCCCTCTAACGCACGAACCAGTTCGCTATCGCCGCTCAAAGGCTCGCCGCGTGTGACCACACGGTGAAGCGAAAAGTAGTCATTCGGTAGCGTCGTGTGTACCCCGGCGTTAAACATCTTCCCCAAGTCGTTCCCGTCCAGGCCGTCCTTCCGATTCAAACGATTGACGATTACCCGCAGCCGGTCTTTGTCAAAACCTAGTTGCTGTAGCATCTGAACGGCCTTTCGTGTAAGATGTAGGCTCGGCAGTTCTGCTGTCGTGACTAGAAACCCGGAGTCCGCCTGCGCTAGCGACAGAAGACTAGAGCGATCAAAGACGGTTGGCAAATCGAGGATAACGAAATCATAAAGATTTCGCATCACCTCGAGCACCGCCTCAAGCCGTGACGCGTCAATCGGAGCCAGGTAAGGTTCCTCTGGACTGGCGAGCACGTCAACGCCATCTACGGTTGTGATCATCGAATTGAGAGCGGTTGGATCGAATTGATTCTGGAGTTCAAGCGCATCGACCAACGAGTATGGATTCTGAGCCTTCAGATAGAACCCGATAGTTCCTCCAGTAAGGTCAACATCTGCCAAGAGGACACGTTTTCCAGTTAGCCGCCGGATAGCGAAAGCTACCTGCGCCGCAATAGTAGATGCACCGGAGCCAGGCTTAGTGCAGGCGAACGCGCAGATCGTGGCAGCACTTCTTTCGTGGGGTTCATCGGGCACGCTGAGCCTGCCGATCCGTCCACAGACCTCCCGTTGCGATGATTCATCGAAGGGGGCAAAGAGGAACTCGGTCGCACCAGCGCGCAGCACGCGAACAATTGAGTCCCCGTCCTGGATCATATGGAGCCCGACAGAATGGACCTGGGGCCGGTAGGACGCTACATACTGAAGAATGAAGCAAGCTTCATCGACATCGGTCATGACATCGACGAGCACTACGTGGGGAGACATCTGCCGCAGACGGAGATCTAAGGCCTGTTCGGTGGGATAGGTACGCAGATCGGCAATGACTTGAAAAGTCTTGGCCGATGGCAGCGTACGAGTTAGACGCTCGGCTAGTTCACGGCTGGGAGAGATCAGCAGTGCCGTCAATGTTGTGTCTTTGGGACTCATCGCTATTTTCTTGGCTAATCGGACCGAAACTTTCGGAGTAGGATCGTGGGCCCAACACCGTTACGTCCCTAAGAGGTCTTTCCGCGACCGCCCAAAAGTATGTTTCGAAGTCCCTTCCCCTTCTTCTTATTTGACATCGCTTTGGTTGGAGCACCGGGAGACGTAGGGGCCGCCGGAGTTCCATTGTTCACCGTCGGCAGGAACTCACGAGGAAAATCGATCGACGGCTTCGGATCGGAAGCAGAGACCGGAGCCCTGATTTCAGGAGTGACCAGCACAATGAGCTCAGTTTTGGACTTATTTTCGGCGCGGCTTCGGAAAAGATTTCCGAGCAGCGGAATCGAGCTTAAGCCGGGAATTCGGGAGACGCTGTCCGTAAGACGATCGTCGATTAGGCCACCGATGACGAAGCTTTGACCCTCGCCGAGCTCGATGTTGGTTTCAATCCGGCGTGTGGCGAGAGCGGGAATACTAAATCCCGAAATTGAGACGCCGTTGGCAATATCGATCGTGTTCACTTCTGGCTTTACGTACATTTTGATCGTATTGTTTTCGGTCAGTTGAGGCTTGAAGTTGAGGCGAATACCGAATTCACGAAACTGAACCGTCACCGCGCCTGCGTTAGCACCGCCCTGAAGAACCGGCACAGGAAACTCTCCACCCACGAGGAAGCTGGCGGCTTGGCCGTTTTCGGTGACAAGATTTGGCTCCGCGAGAATTTGCAGCAAGCCACGACCCTGTAGCGCCCGAACGAAGGCACCAATATTAAGATCGGGACGGAAAGCGAAGATATTGAGGGCGTCGCTAATCGTAAACCGTGAATTCTGCTGATTCGACTGGGGACCACCGCCGATTGTCGTAGGACTGGGAGCGGCATTGCCTCCCGGGTCGATTCGTCCCAGGGTGTTTCCGGCGCCCGTTGAGAGAAGGTTAACGCCAAAACTATCGGCAACACTTCGATTGAGTTCAGCGAACTTCACCCGCAAAAGGATCTGCTTCTCCACTTTCGGGGTCGCCAATTTCAAGTTGTTGACGACAGCCTTTGCCAACGGAGTGGCAATGGCGAAAGCGCGATCAATGACAGGCTGAGCCGACACTGTACCATTGAGAGTAACTGTATCCCGTGCTGACTGGACATCGATACTTTCGGCAGGAAAGGTCGCCTTAAGGATTCGGCGGATGGGCTCCAAATTGTGCTCAACGGTGATGTTATAGAATTCCCGTTGTCCCGCTTTCGACCAAACGATGAGAGTGGCGTTGCCGTGCGATTTTGCGTGCAGCAGGATCTCTCTCGTTGTGACGGCTACATAGTCAACGGTTTCTGGATTACTCGTTGAAATCCGTCCGATGTCGGCTGGGTAGTCGACGACCACGCTCCGTCCTACTATCATTTTCAGTTCCTGCACCGTTTGGCCCTGCAGGGGCTGTGTCGCAGCCGTCGCCCACGCCAAGAGAGTTCCGGACAGAACCCAGCATGTAGATAGCGTTCGATTTACAGGCGGCATAGTCATAAGTCTTTCCTTAAATTCGTTCGCGATGAATAGCACTGCTCCCCCAGACTAGTCTTAGTTCTTCCGCGGACTAACAGCTTCGACTGTACGGACAGTGCCCCGGAAGCTGATGATCTCATCAGGTGGTGGCGGTGGCGCCGCAGGAGTCGGGGACGGAGCGAGTGCGGCGGCAACAACATTTGGCCGGGGCCGGGGTACCCGCACCGGAGCCTCACCATCGTCCCCTTCACGGGCCGGACCTCTCGATTGCCGGTTCCTGGCTACCGATCGGCGCGCCCCGAACAACTCGCGGACTTCACGTCCGGGAGTCTTTTCAATATTGTGGTCGCTACCGTTTCTCAGCACGAGCTGAATGCGGCCTTCCTGACTGGCGAGGGTCAGGGTTTCCGCCTGCTCAGGCGAAACCAGGAGTGTTACCGTGCTGGCATTGATCGCCTGACCCTTGGCATCCGGCTGATAAGTTTGGCCGGCGGACAGCACAGTGATGTTTTGAAGCACCGTAGTGGTGACCGCATCCACAGATTCCGGCGGCTTTCCAGTCAGAAGAATGTCCACCCGCATTCCAGGCAACACGAAGCCCGCTACGCCGACGACTTCCGTCACCCGGACCGTGACGGCGCGCATTCCAACTGGAATGATCGGCGCAATGCCAAGTCCACTGCCGCGAGCCGCCAATCGGCCTTCCTGGATGGGCTCGTCGAGCAAGATATTGCTCATCAGGGGACGATCCATCACTTCTTCCACCTTCGAGAACGCCCCGCGGGGGAACTGGGTGGCCGTCACCCTGACTATCTTTACATCACCGGGCTTGATGGTGCCTCCCACTGTGAGGGGCTTGGCTGCGACAACGACGTCCTTTAGTTCAGCTTGCTCAGGAACCTTTAACGGCGCCCCTGCTCGAGCAGTCATTTGGTAAAAAATGCTCGACACGACGAGTGCGAACACGAGGCTGACGCCCAGTACAGTTACGAATCTGCGATCCATGAGATTTGCCCTTCCGTTGACGACTTGCAGTGCACCCGGCAGCAACCGGGCGGTTAAGATGATTTTGAACGAGTCTTACGATCTCGCCAGGAGAGTGAGCCAAGCACCCGCCGTAATTGCTGGTGCATAAGGAATGAATGGGGAGCCGGAGGTTGTTTGGCGCTGAGCGACGGCCCGCAACCAGCGAAAGCCCAGCACTGCCGTCGCGAGAACGCCCCCGACGCCGGCCGCGAGGATGGCAGCCTGTCCTGAGGCCACGGCACCCCCCAGGATGGCGCCGAATCCGGCCATAAGCTTGATGTCGCCGCCGCCCATCCCACCCAAAAGATAGAACACCAAGAAAGCGCAGAATCCGACAATCAGGCCGATCAACGACGAGCCCAGCCCCGCCCAACCGCCCGTTACCGTATGGTATGTGAGCCCCGCCGCCATTGCGCCCAACGTGGTCCAATTTGAGATCGTTCGGAACCGGAGATCTTCAGCGACGGCGGCCGTTCCGAAGAAAAGGGCGAGCCCCACTTGGAGGGACATTATCGTGTCCTCCGGGATGACGCCGAGGTCCCCAGAGAATTAGACCCAGGGTTGTCGGCCGAACGCCGCAGAGACCGAGGCGTCGAGAGCAGCGTCGGCGCAAGGATGCCCGATCGAAGCGCAAATTCGGCAAGAGTCTGTCCACTGGGAAGCTGCCAGGAGCTCCGCGCTGTGGAGGGAGTCGACAACACCGAGCTCTGCATATTTCGTTTCTGTGACGTGTGAGACATTACCGTTGCTTCTCCCTAGTTGTTTCGGCAGAAATTGCGTGTTTCATTAGGCCCTCTGCACCAAATTCCTTAGAACTGAGGTCCTGGGTAACCGTCCCCTCACCCTGGGCGAGGGCGTCTACAGTTAAGTCTTTCTTTATCAACAGAACCGCTTCGCTATCCGAAGCGACCATCCGCCAATTGGGATCCTTCTTCAAATGACCATGAAGAGCCCAGGAAACGGGCAGCAGCGCACTGTCGAAGCGATACTTGTCCATAATCGCTGCCCAATCCGGAGCGCCATTCATTAGCGCGATGTAGTCCTGCCCAATCTCAGGCCCGAAGAAGTCGCTGCGGCCGTCAAAAAAGACGCGCTGTGTGACCGGAAAGCGATAAAGAAGATAGTCGCCCCATTCGTCGGACGACAATACCCGACGGCCAGCGATGCTAGATACGTTCTGGTCGATCAGGGAGACGGGAAAGCGCCTTTCCGGGAACTGCCGAGGCCACGCGATGGGTTTTTCCAGCACGACCAGGATCACTATCGGCACAAGAATCCAAGCAGAGTTACGGGAAAAGCGGGCATAGAGATCGGTCGAGAGCTCCTCGAAAGTCCGCGCGATTGATCGGCGCGCGGTGGAATTGACAAAGGCCCGCCACCATTCAGAACATTCGGCGGCAATCCGGGGAGCGGCAACGACTAGGAAGACTGGAACGTGACGCACCGCGCCCAGCGAAAGATGAGCCCACATCAAAATGAGGAGGACATCGCTCCAGCGCCCTTTGCGCGCCAGGCCCGCACAAGCGGCGGCGCCGGCCAATAAGAGAATCTCGTAGTAGAACATCGACTCACTGCGAAAGCGCGGAGATTGAAACTCGTCCACTACGTTTTTAATCCAGTCCGACCGAAGGTACTGCGCAATATGCACATGAAGTTGAATGCCGTACGGGTTGATGGCGCTCGCCGCGAGGCAGGCGGCTCCCAACCCGGCGTAGCGAAGCGCCGCAACAGTGTTCCGACTGAGCAGTTGCCCGGCGGCCACCGCGCCAAGACAAGCGATCAGCGCCAGAAACCCACCATGGAGATTCGCCCAAAGCAACGTGAGCGGGATTAGCCACCAAACCCGGCGAGAAGGCCGTTCGAGATCGGCGTCCAAAACCCACAGCGAAATCGACAAGAATAATAGTGTAAAGAGATGCGGCCGCGCCAAATAGTGAATTGCCGAGCAACCGCTAATCAGCAGTATCATTGCCAGACCCAGCAGCGTCGTCGAGCCGCGCCAGAGCATGTGACGGAACAGAATCAACAAGTACGCCGGGATCAACATCCCGCAAAACAACACGACCCCCTTCAGTCCCGCCCAGCTATGGAGATACGAAAAAAGCAGTTCAGCCAGCCATTCCCAGGCAAACCACGGGGCACCCGGCTTCGAGAATGAAAACAGGTCGGTTCGAGGAACAGTCCCATGCTCCCGAATCCAGTCGCCGACACGGATATGCCACCCCGTATCGCCGTCCGACAGAAGCGCCAGCCATCCATTCGGGCCGGCCAGAAAGAGCCAAACGATCAGAGAGATGAACAGAAAGTCAGCCAGCGATGGCGACCATCGAGACACCTTAGTAGATGTACTTGGGGAAGGAGGATCCGGAGTCGTCATTATTCACACCGCCAAGGCATGTCTTTTGATCGGACGATCCCCCCCGGAACCTTAGGCCATTCGCAGTTGAGCGGAGGGTTTTCTTTCGCCGAGGGTTCGTCCGCCGAGCAGTCGTGAAGCCTGCAAAGCGAGTTCATAGCGGTCCTTCGCCGCAGTCTTCTCGAAAATGTGCATCAGGTGGACCTTCACCGTGCCCGGCCTAATGCCCAGGGCGGCTGCAATCTCGCGATTCTTCAACCCTTGCGCCACCAACTCAACGATCCCGCGCTCGCGCGGCGTGAGGGCCGGATGACCTCGGCGCGAATGCGCCTCCCAGACAACTGACAGCTCCGGCTCTATCCAGACGCGTGACGCCGCCACCTCGCGAAGACACTCGCAGAACAGTTCCACCGGTTGAATTCGCCGAATCACGCCGCGCGCTCCGGCATGTAAGGCGCGAATCAACTCAGTCTCCCCCAGATCGTTCACCCACAAAACCGACGCGGTCCGCGGAGCCAATGCAGCGAGCTCAGCCAGAATCTGAGCACTCTGCCGATAGCCACCTGCGTTGTCCAACACCACCACATTCGGCTGCAGGCTGATCAATCCGCCCCGCGCGGCCGACCAGTTCGGTGCGGAACCAGACAGATGCAGATCCTCGGACTGCTCGCACACGCGCGCCAACCCCGCGATCACCATCGGCTGCGATTCACACGCGAATATGCAACTCCTCTCCATCTTCCACCGAATCGGCGATTCCCCCCCAATTCTGCAGAGCGATAGGGTAAACGAGCGGGCGGGCTAGGTCAAATCCCTACCCTGTGTCCCTACCCTGTGTCTCCGGCAAACCGAAAATCAACAGTCCGCCGAGCGCGAAAAACGCCGCTGTCATCCCCAGCGCCGCTCCAATTCCCTGGCGGTCAGCCAGGAAACCGATTCCTGCCGGCGCCATCGCGCTAAATACTCGACCAGCGTTGTAGCAGAGACCCTGCGCGGTCGCTCGAATCCCGCTCGGGAACAATTCACTCAGAATAGCCCCGAAGGCGCTGTAATACCCATGCCCAAAGAACCCCACCAACGGACCCAGCGCCAGTAGCAACCCGGGACTCTGCGCCAGCCCTCCATATAAATAGGTCACGACAGCAGCGCCCATCAAGAACGCGACGAACACTGGGCGGCGGCCAAATCGATCCGACAGAAACCCGAAACTCAGATAGCCGGCCAATGCCCCCAACTGCATAGGGATGATGAAGCCAGTCGACCGGACGACGCTGAGACCTGCCCCACCCTTCTCTATCGGCGAGGCCAGATACGCCGGTACCCACGTGAACAACCCCCAATAGGCGAACGAGATCAAGCTCGCCATGCTTATCGACAACAACATAGCGAAACAGCGGCGGCCGAAACAAGATTCCTATAGGTTGCCGAGGCGCCGAGGCAGACCAGACTTTCGGTTCTGGCACCGCCCGGCGAATCCACAGCGTCAGCAACGCCGGCAGGATCCCGACGGCGAACAGCGGTCGCCATCCATAGGTCGGCAGGATCGCCGCGGCCAACAAGCTCGCCAGAATGTACCCAATTGCCCATCCTGACTGCGTAATTGCAATCGCCTTTCCTCGATGCTTGCTCGGCCACGACTCGGCCACCAGCACGGTCCCCGCGCTCCACTCCGCACCCAACCCAAACCCGACCAGCACCCGCCAAAACAGCAACTGCTCAAAGCTGGAAGCCGTGGCAATCGCCGCCGTAAACAGCGAATACGTCAAGATCGAACCCATTAAGACTCGCGTCCGTCCGATCCGATCCGCCAGATACCCGGCCAAAGTCCCGCCCAGCGCCGCTGAAAACAGCATTGCCGTGGTCAATAGTCCGCTTTGGGCCCCCGAAAGCGAAAACTCCTGCTGAATAGACACGAGTGCGAACGAATACAACATGACGTCCATCGCGTCCAGTATCCAGCCCAGCATGGCCGCCAGCAGTGTCCGCCACTGCACCGGGTGATCTCCTTAAGGAATGACAAGTTTCTAATATAGGCGATAAAAAGAACCGATACCGCCAAGGTCTCCGATTTGCCTACAATGGTGGCTACCCCGTAGTGCGAAAGGCCCCTTGTCGTGGCGCTTCCCTTCTCTGAGGCAGAGTTCCATGACTGTAATGTTTTGGCCCGTCATAATTTTTATGACGATCTCGCTGGCCATCGGCCTATATACGTACACCCAAGTCCGCGGCTCCAGCAAGAATTACACCGTCTGCAATAAGGCTATGCCGTTCATTGTGATTGGCACCGCTCTGATGGCGCAAGCCGTTGACGGCAATGCCACGCTCGGCAACGTTTCCATGACCTGGGCCACCGGCTTTTGGGCCGGCGTCATGATCCCGATTGGCCTCGCCATCAGCCTTTTCTTCGTAGGGCGCTTCCTGGCCGCACCGCTGAACAAGATGGATTTGCTGACGCTGCCCGAGTTTTTCTACCGCCGCTACGATAAGCAAACCGAAGCCCTCGCCTCCGCTCTCACCGTCGTCTGCTTCACCATCGTCATCGCGGGAAACCTCTCCGCCGTCGCCTGGATCTTCTCCGTAGTCAGCGGTCTCAGCTACGGCGCCTCGCTCGCAATCACCACGACGATCATCGTCGTCTACACCATGGCCGGGGGCCTATTCGCGGCCATTTGGACCGACTTCTTCCAAATCCACGTCGCGCTTGCCGGCTTTGTGGGCTCAGCCGGGTTCATACTCTGGAAGTACGGACTGGGTGATCTCCTCGCCAAGGTCCCCGCCGAAAGACTCGATTTCCGCGGCATCACCTCCATCGAACACGGCGCCATGATCAACTGGGCGGCCATGATCTCGCTCGCCTTCGGCAATGCCATGGCCCTGGACTTCATGGAGCGTGTCTTCGCCGCCAACAGCCCCCGCACCGCCCAGCGCGCCTGCTACTACGCCGGCGTGCAGACCATGGTCATCGGCCTCTGCGCCTCCGTGCTCGGGCTCGCCGCCGTCTCGCTTGTCCCCACCATCGGCGACTCCCGCATGGTGCTCCCCACCTTGGCCGCTGAACACCTGCCGTTCTGGCTCGGCGTTCTCGTCTTTGTCGGCGTACTTGGGGCTTCGATGTCCACGGCTAATGGCGCTATGCTCGTCATCTCGGTCGTCCTCGCCCGCAACGTCTATCAACGCTGGTCGAAATCCGCCGTCAGCGATTCGCTCATGCTGCTCCTCTCTCGCGTTCTAGCGATCCCAACGGCCATCGCCGGTGCCTGGGTAGCCTACGTCCGGCCGGAGCCGGGCATCCTGCTTGTGATTGCCTTCGATATTGTCTTCGCCGGCTGCGTGGCGCCCCTCGTCCTGGGCGTCTATTGGCGGAAGGCCACGGCCTCGGCCGCGAAAGCCTCCATCCTAGTCGGTACCGCGCTCCGCCTCGTCTGCCACCTTTATATGCCGGCCTCCCTCGCCGGCCTCGATACCCTTTTGCCGCCGGTCGTCGGCCTCGCTACGATGGTTGCGGTTACCCTGCTCTCCCAAACGTCCACCGAACAGAACTTCGAGCGGATGTATGAACCGGCGCCGGAAGACCGGTTAGCCGTCGAGGGATAATGCTACTTCTTCTCGCCTTCGCACTGCAGATCGGCGTCCTGCCGGAAAAATGGATAACCGGTGGCCCTAACTGCGAAGAGATCCCAGATTGGCAGGTGCACGCCTATAACGCCGACCTGCTCATCCTTCGCCAAAGTGGCTGCGTCCACTACGAAAAGCCGTTCCTGTATCTCCTCTTCGGCAAGGAACGCGCCCTCCTCATCGATACCGGCGCTGGCAAGCCCGGCACCGCCGCCATCGTCGAAAAGCTGCGGCGCAAACTTCCCGTCATCGTCGTCCACAGCCACGGCCACGGCGACCATGTCGCCGGCGATGCCGAGCTAAAAGCCCTGCCCGGCGTCACGGTGATGGCCCCGGGCTTCGCGGAGACCATCGACCTCGGAGGCCGCACCCTTGAGGCGCTTCCCATACCCGGCCACGACAAGACGAGCGTTGCCTTTTACGACCAGCTCACCGGCATTTTGCTCACCGGCGACTCGCTTTATCCTGGTCGCCTTTACGTCGATGACTTCCCGCAGTACGTCGCCAGCATGAAGAAATTGCTCGGATTTGCCGACAAACGGCCCATCGCTCATATTCTGGGCACGCATATTGAACAGGCCGCCACGCCGTTCACCGACTATGTCGTCCGAACAACCTTCCAGCCCGCTGAGCACAGCCTTGCACTCGGCTTAGCCCACCTGGTCGAACTGGTTCGCGAACTGGAGTTCATGGGCAGCAAGCCGGAGCGCAAAGCGCTTCGCAGCTTTACCATTTATCCTCGGCCGCCGAGGAACTTTTCGAACGGGAGTACGGGAGCGCAATGAAAACTTGGATTGGGATCGTCGCGGTTGCCGCGGCGGCATGGGCACAGCAGCCCCAGATGAAGAAGGGCAATCGCCCGCCGCGGATTCCCCGCCCCGGCGTCAGCGACGCCTCCGTAAAGCTTCCGATGAGTGAAGTGAAACCCGACGCCGTCTTTGATGTCCCTGGCGTACCGGACTGGCTGGTCATCACCAAAGACGCCGTGTGGGTTTCGAACAAGCCCAAGGGCACCGTCTCGAAGATGGACGTCAAAACCAACCAAGTCGCCGCGACGATCGAGGTTGGCAAGCAGCCGTGTAGCGGCATCGCCGCTGGGTTTGGGTCCATCTGGGCACCCCTCTGCGGCGACAAGGCGCTCGCCCGCATCGACGCCAAAACGAACAAGGTGATCGCCACCCTGCCCTATGGCCCGGCCAACTCGGAGGGCGGCCTCGCCGCCAGCAAGAACGCCATCTGGTACCCCACGGACAAGGGCACGCTGGTCCGCATCGACCCGAAGAAGAACGCGGTCGTTGCAGAAATCCCGCTACCTCCTGGTTCCAATGCCGCCGAGGTCTCGGCCGACGGCAGCGTCTGGGTGACCTCCACCGAAAAGAGTCTGCTCATTCGCGTCGACCCCAAGACGAACAAGATCGTCGCGGAAATCCCCGTCGGCGAAAAACCCCGCTTCCTTGCCACTGGCGCTGGCTCCGTTTGGACGTATGACCAAGGCAAAGGCACCATCACCCGGGTCGACATCGCGACCAATACCGTGGTTGCCACCATCGAAGCCGGTCTCCCTGGCGGTGGCGGCGAGATCGACTACTTCGACGGCTACGTTTGGGTTACCGCGTTCGAACATCCCATCACCAAGATCGACGTAAAGACGAACAAAGTGGTGGGCCAGTGGTCCGGGCCCGGTGGCGACGCGATCCAAGCTGGTAACGGCTATGTTTGGCTGTCGAATCTGCGGGAACACAACGTCTGGAAGATCAAGGCGGGTTCGCTCTAAAGCTACGATAGAGGAGAGTGCAACTCGAACTTTCGCAAGCAGTCCAGTTCTTTCTGGTAACGCTCTCCTCGATTTTCTTCCTGGTTGATCCTTTCGCTCTAGTGCCGACGTTCCTGGCGATGACGGCTACGTCGACACAGGTCCACCGACGGGCGATGGCGCGTCGGGCGTCTCTCACCTGTTTCTTCCTGCTCACCGGCTTCGCCCTCGCCGGGACGCTGGTTTTCGATGTTCTCGGCATCACGATGCCCGCTTTCAAAATCGCCGGTGGCATTATCCTCCTTCTCATTGGTATCGATATGGTCCAGGCGCGACGCCCGGCCACCAACGAAACCGAGAAGGAAGCGGATGAAGGCGCCCACAAGGCGGATATCGGCATCGTCCCTCTCGGTATGCCGATGCTGGCAGGCCCCGGCGCCATCTCCACCGTCATGGTGCTGGTTGGCGGCGCGCAAACTCCCGTGAAGTTCACGCTGGTTATTGTGGCGCTCGCCATCACGGCAGCCGCAGCCTTCTTGATCCTCTCCGCCGCAGACCGGGTTCGAAAAGTTCTAGGCGAAACAGGCATCCATATCCTCAGCCGCATTATGGGAATGCTGCTGATGGCGCTGGCCGTCCAGTTTATGGTGGACGGCCTCGCCGCGCTTGGGTTCGCTACCGGCCGGAATCGCTAGTAAACTCGTCAGCTGTGAACACCGCCGAAGGCTGCAGCGTCTGCCGTGCAGCGAAGCTCCGCCTCGAGAGCAGGTTCACGTCTTGTTGCGTGAACTCCAGTGCCGGCCCCGTCAGATGCGCCGCCGAAAGCGCCGCCTGGGCAATGCCCGTATGCGAATGGTTGCTGTTGCCCGTGAGGACATGATAAAGCTCATGGGCGACCACGCGTCCTAAAGCCCGGCCCATCATCTCCTGCTGCACCCCGGACGGCTCGCCATGAGACATCACACGAAGCATGCTCCGTACGCGGCTGCAGTCCACTTCGATAAACGGAAGTATTCCATCGCCGGAGCGATGCGCCCAAGCCAGCGCCATTGCTTTCCCGGCCGGCGCAGTCGCCGTGCGAGAATCCAGCCGACACTCCGATTTCAGGCGCAAAACCACCAAATCAGGGAAAGAATCTTCCGGCTTCATCTCCGCCCGATCGATCCAGGAAAAATTGTATCCGGTTTCGCGGAAGACGAGATCGACTTCCTGATGAAAGGCAGACGCCACCGCAGGCGGTAGGGGAGCAGCGGCATCGACGATAACAGCGACGGGCGCACCGAACGAAACGCCGACGAGGGCGAACAGCAAAGCTACGGTGATCCGCACAGGGGACCTCTTTTTTACTAACCGAGAAAGTGGTGAGGAGATACATGCTCCTCACCCGCCCTAAGTCTACTACAACAATTTGCCCCCGGTTAGGCCGACGCCAGAACCACCTCGGCGTCGAACACGCTGGCCAAAGCATGGATCACCGAAGCGATCCGCACTGCCGCCAGCACGTTCTCTTCCCCCAATCCTTTCTCGCGCACGACTTTTTCGTGGGAATCCACGCACTTGTCGCAAGCGTTGATCGCCGAAACTGCCAGGCAGAAAAGCTCAAAATCGACATGTTCGATGCCATGGGTGCGCAGAACGTTCATCCGGAGCCGGGCCGGCATCGTCGAGTATTTTTCGTTCGTCGTGAGGTGGTGAAACCGGTAGAAGACATTGTTCATACCCATGATCGCGGCTGCGGCCTTGGCGGCCTCAACTGCCTGCGGTGAAATCACGGTCGCGGCCTGCGCCGAAATGGCCGCCAGCAGTTGGGGATTGCGGGCCGCAATCGCGCATGCCAGCGCCGAGCCCCACGCCTGCTGCGGCGTCAATTCCGGCTGCTGCATCACGTTGCCCAAGTTGAGCTTCAGGTCCTTGGCGTACGCCGGGACGGTATCCATCAAGTGTTCGAGGTTCATAAGAGGGGTGTTCCTAGATAGAAAGAGCGGGCTTGGTTGGCCCGCTCCGAGTTTCGACACGACGATTACTTGCCGAGCGTGTCTTGGCCTTTCTCCCAGTTGCAGGGGCAAAGCTCGTCGGTCTGCAGTGCGTCAAGCACCCGCAGCACTTCCTTCGGATTCCGGCCGACGGACAAGTCGTTCACGCTGACGAAGCGGATGACGTTGTCCGGATCAACGATGAAGGTCGCCCGCTGCGCCGCGCCAATGTGCGGATCGCGGATGCCGAGCGCCGTCACGAGTTCGGCCTTAAAGTCCGAAAGCATCGGGAACGGCAGGTCGTGCAAGTCGTCATGATGCTTCCGCCAGTTCAGATGCGTGAACCAGGAGTCGGTTGAACCGCCCAGAACCTGCGTATCGCGATCGGTGAAGTCCTTGTTGACCTTGCCGAACGCCGCAATCTCGGTCGGGCAGACGAACGTGAAATCGAGCGGCCAGAAGAAGTAAACCTTCCACTTGCCGGCATACGAATCCTGGTTAATCTCCGTGAACTCTTTGCCCTGTTCCAGGCTAACGGCCGCGTTCAAATGAAACGCGGGAAACTTCTCTCCAACTCCAAGCATGCGTGATTATCTCCTAGTTTTTTTCGAAGCGCAGGTGGCGCAAAGCCCATGCGCTTCCACAATAAATCGGTTCACCCGGAAGCCATTCGGCAATGGGCGGCGTATGTGGATCTCGTCGAGTCCTTCCGCGGGAAGGTCGAAAATCGTACGGCAATCGGTACAAACGAAATGATGGTGCGGCTGGTTATTCGCCTCCAGGCGCAGTAAGCCATGGTGCAGGCTTACCTCTCCAATCAAGCCACTGTCCAAAAAAGTGCGGATGTTGCGATAAACCGTACCCAGCGAAATAGAGGGGATGTCCTTCCGGACGCGCTCGTACAGCAGTTCCGGACTCGGATGATCCTCGGCTTCGAGCAGGGCCCGGTAAAGCACCTGCCGCTGATGGGTACAGGGAAGCCCCGCCGCCACGCAACGATCGCGAAACCATCCCATTCGTTGCTCGAGCTCCATACCCCTGCAAAGATGCGGAAGTCTCGCGCCAGGGTGCAGGTTTCTCGCAGGTGAGAATAATTCCTATCCCTTAGCAGCTCTCGTCTGGGCCATTTCCACCAAGGGCTGCCCGGAGGCGGCTCCCTTAACCAACGCGGCTTCAAACGGCGGGTCCTCGATACCTGCAAAACGCGCCCAACGCGCGGGTCCGTACACTTGCCGCCACAATTCCAAATCGAGCACCCCGGCCGGGTCCTCTCCCTGATGATGCGCCTCGCGGCTCGACACCGGCGCTGACAGACCCTCCACGTACCGCATCGCCGCCCAAATTTGCGGCCGGTCAAAGGCGCACGATTGGAACCGTCCCGACCAAATGAGTTCGTTTCGCCGTTCGCGGATGTGCCGCCATAGCGCGAACTCCCGGTTTACCTGGCCTACCGTTCGCGAAAGGGCCGGCGCTGAAAGCGGCAGTAAGAGCAAATGCACCGCCGCAGGTTCCAAAGCGTAGCCCAGTACCGAAAGATGATGCCGGCTCGCCGCTCGACCCAGGACATACAGGTAGGCCCGATAGTCTTCCTCATCCGCAAACGCCAACGTCGCCGCCGGCTGGCGGACATAGTGTGGGAAAAACGGGAGAGTAATGCGGCGCGCTCTGGCCATGCATCGACGAAGTGCCCGCCAGAGCGCCCGCTTCTCAACTATTTACGACTTCTTTGGCTTCCGGTAAGCGCGGAATAGACGTCCCAGGACCTTCAGCCCTTGGTCTACTTCCTTCTCCGTGACAATGAACGGCGGCAGGAACCGCAGCACCGTATCGTGCGTGCAGTTGAATAGAACTCCCTGCTCAATCCCCTTCATCACATAGTCCTTGCCCGGATGATCAAGTTCCACGCCAATCATCAGACCGTGGCCGCGAACGTCCTTGATGAACTTGTGCTTGGCCTGCAGATCGCGCAAACCGGATCGGAAGTACTCGCCGACGCGGTTGATCTGCGGCAGCAGTTCGTCCAGGATATCGAGGAATTCGAGCGCGACCGCCGACGACAACACGTTGCCCCCAAACGTCGTCCCGTGCATCCCCGGCTTGATCGCGGCCGCCGCGCGTTCGTTCGTGAGGATGACTCCCATGGGCAGTCCGCAAGAAAGCGGCTTGGCTGTCACCATCACGTCCGGCTTCACTTCCGGCGCGATCAGGCTATGCGACCAGTATTGACCCGTCCGCCCGACGCCGCATTGAATGGCGTCAAACACGAGCAGCGCGTCGTACTGATCGGCCAACCGCCGAGCGGTACGAAGGAACTCCGGTTGCATCGGATGGATGCCGCCTTCGCCCTGAATGCCTTCAATCACGATGCCGCTGGTCCGTTCGTTGAACGCCCCTTCAAGAGCGGCAATGTCATTGGCCGGGATCCAGCGCGGCCCTGGCAGCAGCGGCTCGAAGTCCTGGCGGTACTTCGGCTGCCCCGTAATCGAGATTGCTCCCATCGTACGGCCATGAAACGAATTGTCCAGGGCAATAATCTCCGGGCGGTCCGGACCCGCGTGGGCGCGCATAATTTTGATCGCGCCCTCCATCGACTCTGCCCCCGAGTTCGTGAAGAATACCCGGTCCAAACCCGAGATCTGGCAAAGCCGTTGCGCCAGCCTGCCGGTGTACTCGTGGTAGTAAAGGTTCGAGGTATGGAGCAGCAGAGCGGCCTGCTTCTGAATCACTTTGGTGATCCGCGGATGCGCATGACCCAGCGCATTCACGCCGATGCCGCTGAGCAGGTCGAGGTACTTCCGGTTATCGAGACCGTAGAGGTAGCAGCCCTTGCCGCGTCGCACCGCCAGCGGGTATCGGGCGTAGGTGGGCATCACATACTGACGCTCCAACTCCATCCACTGCTGCGACTCTGTCAACTCGGCTACTGCATCTTTAGTTTCAACCACTCGACCATTTTCTCCTTATAGGCTTGATAGGCCGGTACCTTCTCCCAAGGGCCAACGCCATGGGGAGCGTCCGGAACCGGGTACACTTCGCAAGAAGCGCCCACAGATTTCATCTTCGCGCACATCGAGGTGGATTGTGCGAACGGCACGGCGTCGTCCTTGGTGCCGTGAATGAACAGGATCGGCGGCATGTCGCGCTTCACGTAGGTGATCCCGGATGCCTCGCGCATCTTGGCGAGTTCTGGCGGAGTCATTCCGGTCACGCCGAGTAACTGCGAGACGTTTTTCCCTGGTCCACCCAACAACTTCGACCGCGCCTCAAAATCAGTCGGGCAGTAGAAACAGACCACCGCCGCCACGCGCGTCGCCGGCGTATGCTTCGCCCCAGCCAGCGCCACCAAATGTCCTCCCGCGCTCTCGCCCATCAAGGCAATCCGCGCCGGATCCACCTTGTAGGCCGCCGCGTTTCGCTTCACCCACAGAATCGCTGCGTTCACATCGTCAAGCGCTGCCGGATGCTGAAAGCGCGGGCTCAGCCGGTAATTAATCGTGAACCACGCGAATCCGCCGCGGATCAATGGCGGGAACAAGGGCGGGACATAGGTGTTCTTGTCGCCGGCCTCCCACCCGCCCCCATGGACGACAATCACGGCAGGAAAGGGTCCCTGTCCGTCTGGAACCCAAGCATCGAGCGTCAGCGAATAGCCGTCCGGCTTTGAAAACTCAATGTCTCGGCGCAACTCGCCAAAGGCAGGCAAAAGGCTCAGGAAAGAGAAAATAGTCAGGAGTCGCATGGCGGAAACTCTAAAAGCATAGCAGGCCGCTACAATGGAGTCGTTGCAGATCACGATCTCCAAAGAGAACTATCTAAAGGCGATAGCCGAGGCCGAAGCCGACGGCGAATTTGTCATCGCCGCCACCCTCGCCCGCTGGCTGAATGTCTCTGCCCCTGCCGTCACGATGGCCATCCGCCGCCTGAAGCGCGATGGCTTCATCGCCGTCGAAGCCGAAGGAAAGATTTGCCTCACCCCGTCCGGCCGCGAGATCGCCAACCGCCTGCTCCGCCGTCACTATCTTATTGAGCGCATGCTGGCCGAAGTCTTCGGCATGGAATGGTACAAGGTGCACGATGAGGCCGAGCAACTGGAGCACGCCGTCTCGGCCGACTTTGAAAACAAGCTCGCCGATAAGCTAGGCGCCGAGGCGGATTGCCCCCATGGCCACGGACTCCTGCTTGAAACCCAACAGCACCGCAGGGAGCGCGGACTCGTCCCGCTCGACGAACTCGCCATCGGCGAACAGGCTACCGTCGTCAGCGTCTTTGAACGCGACCGCAAACTGCTCGAGTTCCTTGATGGACTCGGCATCCGGCCCGCCGCGACGCTCAAGCTGCTCGCGCGGAACTACGACAAGACGATGACTCTCCGTGTGGCCGGGCAGCGCGAAGTCCCGCTCGGCCTCGCCGCCGCCAACCGCGTCTGGGTTCAGCGGAGCGCCTTAAAGTAGGTGACACCTGCGGCTCCCAGCCCATCACCCGTTACCGCTTGTGGATATCCGGCTTCCGCCGTTCGGGAGCCCGACAACAACTGGCGAAAACGCTCGGGAGGGTCTGCGAACAAGTCCGCAAGAATGGATCGAGCTACGGGAAGGACGGTCGGATTCTGCGATTCGAGCGCCCGGTGTGCCACATCTTGGGAGTCTCAGGGTGCAAGCTTTTTTTTGACGCGAATCCCCATTTCCAGGATCACCGCAGAAAGCCGCTGTTGGCTAATGGCGACAGCTTCTTTGCCCGATCCGGATAGCCAAGCGTTCCTTCGCCGCCGAGCTCGACGCGATTAGCACCCCTTCCTTCGAGTAACGAAAGGGGATAGAATCGGCGTCAGGTAAACTATGAGACGGATTTTGGCCCTCGTCGGGGTGGTGGCATCGTTTGCCGCACCCAACACTAACGAAGTCGCCCCCTTGGGGAAGTACACGCCCGTCGAGCGCCGCCACTGGGCCTTCCAGCCGCGCAAACCGATTGTTCCACCCGCTCTCAAGGATCCCTGGATCAAGAATCCGGTCGACGCCTTTATTCTTGCCGGCCTCCAAAAGGCCGGGCTGAAGGCGGCCGCTGAAGCCGACCGCATCACACTCATCCGACGCGTCACCTACGACCTCCACGGTTTGCCCCCGACCCCCGAAGAGATCACCGCCTTCGTCAACGACAGGGGTCCGAAAGCCTATGAGCGCCTCGTCGACCGGCTCCTGGCGTCGCCACGCTACGGCGAGCAGTGGGCCCGCCATTGGCTCGACGTCGTTCGCTTCGCTGAGTCGGACGGATATGAGTACGATACGCATCGTCCTGATGCGTACCGCTATCGCGACTACGTGATCGCCAGCTTCAACGCCGACAAGCCGTACGACCTGTTCCTGAAGGAGCAGCTGGCCGGCGACGAGATCGACCCGAAGAACGACACTCTGCTAGTAGCCAGCGGCTTCAACCGTCTCGGCCCGCTGCGTAAGAACGCGGGCAATCAGGATGTGGCCAGTTCGCGGACCGAAGTGCTGACCGAGATGGCGAACATCGTGGGCGCATCGATACTTGGCATGACCATGGGCTGCGCCCGCTGCCACGACCACAAATTTGACCCGATCCGCCAGTCCGACTACTACCGGCTGCAGGGCTACTTTGCTCAAACCCATTCCAACGACATCGTGGTTGCTTCGCCAGAGGAACAGTCTAAGTACAAAGAGACGATGGCCCCGCTTGAGGCTGAAATGCGCAAGCTCCGCTTTGCGATGCGCCGGGCTTCGGAAGAGGAGAAGGGCAAGATTCTGACGCGGCTCGAAGAGATCGACGAGGTGATTCCGTCGCCGCCGGCCGCGATGTACGCGGTCAAGAACGATGTCAAGACGATGACGCCGATCCACCTCCTCGCCGCCGGCGACTACCGGAACAAGGGCGCGAAGGTGGGTATGCGGCCGCCCGGCGTCCTACTGCCCGAAGACACTCCCGAACTACCGCTTGAAGCGGACAAGCCGCGCGAGCGCCTTGCTGAATGGATCACGGACCCGGCCAACCCGCTGCCCTCCCGGGTAATGGTCAACCGGATCTGGGGCTATCATTTCGGGCGCGCGATCGTCGCTACGCCCAACGACTTTGGCAAGATGGGTTTGAAACCCACGCACCCGGAATTGCTCGATTGGCTCGCCAATGAGTACGTGAAGGGCGGATGGCAGATGAAGCCGCTGCACCGGATGCTGATGACTTCTTCGACCTACCGGCAGAGCAGCGGCTCCAACGCCGGAGCGGAGAAGGATCCCGAGAACAAGCTGCTCTGGAAGATGAACCGGCGCCGCCTAGCCGCCGAGGAGATCCGCGATACGATGCTGGCTGTTTCCGGCCGATTGAACCCGAAGGCCGGAGGACCTAGCGTTATGATCAAGATCGACGAGGAGTTGATCAAAGATTTGAAGCGTCCCCAGTATTGGGTCACCACGCGCGACCGCAGCGAGCACGACCGGCGGACAATCTATCTGATCTACAAACGGAACCTGATCATGCCGTTCAACCAGGTGTTCGATGCCCCGGACACGCTACTCTCCTGCGCTCGGCGCGACCAGTCGACGCACGCGCCGCAGGCGCTTGAGTTGCTGAATGGAACCCTGTCGAACGCCTTGGCTGTCGCCTTCTCGAAGCGGCTGACTGGAGACAAGGTAGAGCAAGCGTTCCGTCTCGCTACCGGCCGCGCGCCGAACCCGAAGGAGCGACTGCTCTCAAAGAAGTATCTGGACGACCCGGACCCGGCTGCGGTGACCGAGTTCGCCCTAAGCCTGTTCAACTCCAACGCCTTCCTCTACGTGGACTAAGATGCCGGAACATATTCGCTACGCCCGTAACCGCCGTGAGTTTCTGACCCAGTGTTTCTGCGGGTTTGGGGCCATGAGCTATGCTTCGCTGCTGGCGCAGGACGCCAAGCGTTTAAGTCCGCTGGCGGCGAAGGCGCCGCACTTTCCGGCGAAGGCCAAGTCGATCATCTTCCTGTTCCAGGCAGGCGGTCCCTCGCACCTCGAGACGTTCGACCCGAAGCCGCTGCTGAATGAACTCCACGGCCAGAAGCGGCCGGCCACTTTCGGCAATGTTGAGTATCAGAACGTCAACCAGAACTCGCGGATCCTGGGGACTAAGCGGACCTTCGCCAAGTATGGCAAGTCCGGCATCGAGGTCTCGGACCTGCTGCCGCATCAGGCGAAGGTGGTCGATGACCTTTGCATCCTACGGTCGATGCACGGGGACATGGTGGTCCATTCGGCGGCCCAATACCAGATGATGTCGGGCCGGGTGATCCCCGGCTTCCCAGCGATGGGCAGTTGGTTCACCTACGGGCTCGGCTCAGAGTCGGACTCGCTGCCGGCCTATGTCGTGATGCCGGACCCGAACGGGACGCCGGAGGCGGGGCAGCCAATGTACACGAACGGCTTCCTGCCCGCCGTCTATCAGCCCGCGATGTTTCGCGCCGGAAAGCGGCCGGTCTTGAATTTGGAGTTGCCGAAGGGCATCACGATGGACCGGCGCCGGAAGACGGTCGACTTCATCCGGCAGTTGAACGAGGCCAACATGCTGGGCGAGGACGCCGAGTTCGCGGCGCGCATTTCGGCCTATGACACGGCCTTCAAGATGCAGACGGAGGCGCCGGAGATCTTTGACGTCACGAGCGAGCCGCAGGAGACCCTGGACTTGTACGGAGTTGGTAAGCCGTTGACGGACGACTACGGGCGGCGGTGTCTGCTGGCGCGGCGGTTGGTGGAGAAAGGGGTCCGGTTCATCTGCGTCGTTGCGGGCGGCGGCGGTGCAGAGACTGAGTGGGACGCGCATAACGACATCGAGAAGAACCACCTGCGGATGGCCAGCCTGACGGATCAGCCGACGGCGGCGCTGATTCAGGATCTGAAGCGGCGTGGGCTGCTGGATTCGACGATTGTGTTGTGGGGTGGCGAGTTCGGCCGGTCGCCGGAGTCCGAGCGGGGCACCGGTCGCGACCACCACAACACGGGCTTCAGCATGTGGGTGGCTGGCGGCGGCTTCAAGGGTGGCATGACTTACGGGGCGACGGACGATATCGGCCTAAAGGCGACGGTGGACCCGGTGCATTTCCGGGACCTCCACGCGACCTTGATCCACCAGATGGGCCTGGACCAGGACCGCCTGAGCTACCTGCATCAAGGGCGGCGCGAGCGGCTGACGGAGGTTCACGGCCGGTTGATCAAAGAGATCCTGGTTTAGCGGGAGCAGTTGAAATTGGCCGCGTCGTCGGCGGAGGCGCAGCGCGGGAGTGGGCGGCCGGGTCTTGTGGTCAGGATGCGCTCCGGCGGACAACTTAGCGCTGCCCTGCACCAGGAGAGCCGCGAGCGGCTGACGGAGGTTCACGGCCGGTTGATCAAAGAGATCCTGGTTTAGCGAGAGCAGTTGAAATTGGCCGCGTCGTCGGCGGAGGCGCAGAGCGGGAGTGGGCGGCCGGGTCTTGTGGTCAAGATGCGTTCCGGCGGGTAACCTGCGCTGCCCTGCACCAAGGGCTGCGCGAGCGCCGGAGGTTCACGGCCCGTTGGTCAAAAAGATCCGGGTTCAGCGGGAGCAGTTGAAATTGGCCGCGTCGTCGGGGGAACCTTTTCCGCTGAAGCGGGCTACGTTGGGGTAGGCGCAGAGCGGGCGTGTGCGGCCGGGCTTGGTGGCCAGGATGCGTTCCGGTGCGTAGCCCTGTTCGACCCAGCGGACCAGCGCGGCGGCGATGTTCGAGGCGGCGTCACCCTGGGGAGCGCCTCCCTGCCCAAAGGCGTTGGGGCCGGCTCCGCCTCCGCAGTGCTGCATGCCGGGCACCATGAAGAGGCGGACGAACTGGTTGGCTTTGGAGGCGCCCATCTTCTTGACCACGGCCTGGTAATAGTCGATGGCGTTCTGGGCGGGGATGGCGGCATCGCACCAGCCGTGATAGAGGATCAGCTTGCCACCGCGGGCGTGGAAGGCGCGGAGATCGGGGTCGGTCGCGTCGAGGACGGGGGCGAGCTTTTGGGCGGCGGGGAGGTCACGGGCAAGGTCGAACTTGTCGACGCTCCAGGCGGGGTCGCTGTGGACCATGAACCGGAAGAAGTTGGACGAGAAGGCGTAGAGGGCGCTGGCGGCGGGCTTGGGGCCGGTGATCCACGCTCCCCAGCCGCCGGGTTCGGACTCGCCGGAGGGTGAGTATCCAGGGAACTGAGGCTTGCCGTTCGGACTCCGGAGAGGGCCATAGATGGATTTGAGGGAGTTGACCTGGGGCGAGGTGAGGCAGGTGTCGGCGTCGGGTCCGGCGCAGCGGAGCGCGTCGGGGTCGAAGGGGCAGGAGGCGGGGTCTTCGAGGACCCCGTCTTTGACGCCATCGGCTTGGTCGCAGGCGGCGAGGACGGCGGCTTGGATGGCGGGTAGTTTGGCGGCGGGGATGTAGCCGGCGAGGTCGCCTCCGGTGGCGTGCATGTTCCGGGCGGCATTGGTCATGAGAGAGGTCCAGGCGTTAGCGGGCGCGCCGGCGATGATGCCGTCGTAGTCGGCCGGGTAGCGCTGGGCTTCCATGAGGGCTTGGCGGCCGCCGTTGGAGCAGGAGTTGAAGTACGACCGGCGGGGCGCGGCGCCGTAGTGAGTGGTGAGGATGGCCTTGGCCTGAACGGTCATCTCGTGGATGGCGCGATGGCCGAAGTCGACGATCTTCTCGGGGTGGTTGAGCGCCCAGGAGGCGTCCGTGCCGCCGCCTTGGTGGCCGGTGTCGGTGGAGGCGGTTGCGTAGCCGTGGCGGACGGCTTCGATGAGGCCTCCGTAGCTGATGGCTCCGGCGAAGCCGCCGTTGCCGATGCCGAGGAACTGGGAGTTCCAGGCGATGGGGAGCCAGACTTCGAGCTTGATGTCGGAATCCGCAGACGGGGTGAGGGTGGCGGCGACGCGGCAGAAGGCAGGGAGGTTGGGTGCGGGCCGGCCTCCAGGAGGAGTGAAGGCGCCGGCGGGTACGGCGGTGGCCGCGGTGATGCGGACGTTGGGGAGGGTGAGTTTGGCGAGGTCGGCGCAGGAGGTGGCGGCAGTGAGGCAGGGTGAAGCGAGGAGCAGGGTGAGAAGAGTTCGCATGGGTGTTCCTTGGGTGTGGCCGGGGTCCTTCAGATTATGTCGCAGGGAGCGGGGCGATGTCGCGGGCCGGTGGAGTGGTGGGGATCGATGCCCGGGCGCGCCGCTGCTGGGGGCGACTGTATGGAACGGATGGGCTTGGCGCGCTACTGCGGGGCCGCGTGGTGCTCCGGTTGGGGCATGGGACGGACGGAGACACTTCTGGCGGTGTGGCGGGGCTCGATGCCCCGGCGCGCCGTTGCTGGGGGCGACTGTATGGATCGGATGGGTTTGGGGCGCTACTGCGCGGCCGCATGGTGCTTCGGTTGGCGCGCGGGACGGACGGAGATACTTCTGGCGGTGCGGTGGGGCTCGATGCCCCGGCGCGCTGCTGCTGGGGCGATTATATTGAGCGGATGGGCTTGGGGCGGTGTCCCGCGGCCGCTTGGTGCCATCGGGCGGACGGAGATACTCTTCTGGCGGTGTGGGTGGGGCTCGATGCCCCGGCGCGCCGCTGCTGGGGCGATTATATTTAACGGATGGGCTTGGGGCGGTGTCCCGCGGCCGCGTGATGCCCCGGGTGGGGGCTCGGGACGGACGGGA